>JAUPKZ010000124.1 GCA_030837195.1 Campylobacterota bacterium | reverse complement strand
ATTTTTAGAATAATAATCCCTCTCAAAAGGCAATATAGAAGCCAGAGAGTCTATAGTTTTCTCAAGTATTGGTATTCTTTTTTTCTTCCATGCCCATGCTTGAGGCAGTATGTAGTAGATAATCTCTTTGTTTGGATACTTTTTTTTGATTTTTTTAGCCAATGGCAGGTTAAACCCAGATGAGTCTATAAGCAAAACTTTATCTGCATCACATGCGAGTTCTACCATTTGATTGTTTAGTTTTATAAAAAAAAGAAGCTTCTTTAGGGCATCTACAAAGCCCATAATTGCAAGGCTTCTTAAGTCTATTATGCTATTTCCAAGCTCTTTGTCGAATATGCCTATAAACTCTACGCTGCCGCTTAACTCTTTTTTCAAAGACTTTAGATGAATATTGGCTGAGTGCTCAAGTGCGCTAACAAGTAATTTCATGAGCTTCCGCTTCCTTCTTGTTTAAAACTGTCGTCATATTTTTTAGAGTTTTTCTCAGGTACAAACTCATTCATATATGTTACTAAATTTTCTATGTCTTTATCGCTAAGACCTACCGCAAAAGGTATCATCATCTCTTGCTGCTGAGTGTCTGAGAGTTTTGAGCGAAATCTCTTAAGCTTGTACTCCATAAATCCCTTTGCTCTATTTGCCAAGTATGGGTATTTATGCATACCCTCAAGGTTTCTGCCGTGGCAATTGCCACAGCCGTTTTGCAAGTAGAGTTTTTTGCCATCTTCATATGAGTTTTTTGCAAAAAGAAGCGTAATGAAAAAAGAGAGTAAAAAAAGTATTCTCAATACTATTTCCTATGTGCGCAATATCAGATTTTTTTGAAATTATACACACTATTTTTTTACCGTACCTATGTATTTTGACAAGATTGCAAAAAATTCGTCAAAATTAATCGGTTTTGTTATGTACTCATTCATGCCAAGTTCTTTTGTTTTTTCTATCTCCGATGGCAGAGCATTTGCGCTAAAAGCCAAAATAGGCACGCTACTATCTATCTTTCTTATGGCTTTTGTAGCCTCGTATCCGTCCATAATAGGCATTTCAAGATCCATTAAAATCAAATCGTATTTATTTGTTGCAAATAGCTTTAACGCTTCCTCACCGTTATTTGCAATATCGATTTTAGCAATGTAATCCTCTAGTAAACCAATAAGTACAAGCTGATTTGTGCGGTTGTCCTCTGTAACAAGAATTCTTTGTGCTTTTATCTCTATAGCACTCTCTTGCTCATCTTTTGGAAGCTCTATAAAACAGTGTTCCTCTTCAAGCTCTATGTCAAATATAAAGGTGCTTCCCTCTCCAAGCTCGCTCTCTACCCATATAGTTCCGTTCATAAGCTCTACAAGCTCTTTTGATATAGTAAGCCCTAAGCCTGTACCTCCATAAACTCTTGTTGTAGAACTGTCTGCTTGAGAAAAAGATTCAAATAGGTTTTCTCTTTGCTCTTGCGCCAAGCCTATGCCTCTATCTTTTACTTCAAATCTTACTCTATCATCGGCAGATTTTGTTATGGTTATGGTAATATCGCTGCCATTTGCACTAAATTTTATTGCATTGCTTAAGAGATTTGTCAAAATCTGAGAGATGCGCAAAGTGTCTCCGCAGTAGTTTTTTGCAAGATTGTTATCAAAGTTGTAGTGAATGTGTATGTTTTTTTCGTTTGCAATGCTAAGCATTGAGTCGGCAACATTTTTTACAAGCTCTCTTAAATCAAAAAGAGTTAAATCTAGTTTTAGCTTTTTAGCTTCTATCTTAGAAAAATCTAAAATATCGTTTATAATCCCAAGCAGCGACTTTGAAGAGTGTTCTATAATTTCAAGAAGATGTTTTTGCTTTTGTGTTAAATCTGTTTTAAAAAGTAGATGCGTAATCCCGATAATCCCGTTCATGGGAGTTCTTATCTCATGTGACATATGCGCTAGAAATTGTGATTTTGCAGAAGTTGCATTCTGTGCGACTATTTTTTCTTTTTCCAGCTCTTCGGTTCTTTGTGATATTTTTAGTTCAAGCTCTATCTTATGTTTTATATTGTTGTAAATGGTAATTGCCAAAAGCAAAAAGCCTGCAAAAGCTATACTGTTTATCCATATGTACTCATTTAGCATATCTTTTAAATAGCTATTTTTTTTGTATGATACAAGATAAGCTACTACCTCTTGTGTCGTGCTGTTTCTTATAGGTAAAAACGAGATGATATATGCTTCAGTGTTATGTTTTGTATAAAGTGCAAACTCTTTTTGGTGAAGCATATTTTTTGAGATTTCATTTTTTAGCGAGGTATTTATTTTTGCCATAAAGCTACTCTTTTCTTTTTCATCGCTTTGAAATACATAGTCCTTGTGCAGAGCACTTTGGCTAAAACCGTTTTCTACCAATGCCTTATCTAGAGAGCTTTTTTTAAATATGAAATATGTATCTTCGTGGTCGAGTTTGGTTATGTTTTCTTGCATACTGATAGATGAAAACCCTATGGAAACTGCTCCTAAATAGGTTTGTTTGTGGTATAGCGGCGTGGTATATTTGTATGAGAGGCTTGTAAGTTCAAACCCTTTCATCTCCTTTTTTGTAGAATTTACATAAGTGGCACTATCGTATTTTTCAATGGTATCGTCAAACTTTTTTGGATCGTGCATTCTTAAAAAGGCTTTGTTGTCCCAAAAAGCAAAAAGAACGGTTTCTATCCCTATCTCTTGAAAATGGTGAAAATGAGGTTTTATCTGCTCATAAAGAGCA
>JAUPKZ010000123.1 GCA_030837195.1 Campylobacterota bacterium | reverse complement strand
TCAAAAGCATCATTGATAGTTTTTTCCAAAAGAGGCACTTCATCCGCATCAATGTGCTCAATAAATTCTATTTTAAAATATTTTACTTCGTCAAACAGCGTAAAGATATCCATAGATGCAACATCCAAATGACTAAGCGATGCCAAAAGATAGCCGATGTTAAAGGGAATTTTTCTGTATATTTCGATGGTTAAGGATGAGGAGGTATCTATAATATAGTCATACTCTTTGATTTGAGTTGCCCTTTGCGCTATCTCTATGATTTTTTGTCCCGAGTTTTTGAAAAAGAAGAGATTTGACTCGACACGAAGAAGTTTATTTTGCAAAAGCTTTGGCAGTTGAGCAAATTCTCTTAGTTTTTGAATCTTTTTTTCTATATTGATTCTTTTTGAAGCATCCGTAATCCTATCGACATTTTGAGCAACTTCAAGCGCATTGATATACAGGTCGCGAAGCAGTTTTGAACTAAACGAATTATAAACCCCGTCTCCTACGCCGTTTATGTCTGCATAGGTTAAAACATACAAAAGATCTAGATTTTTTGTATCTACTACACTTGACATAAATTTATAGAGCGTTTTTTCGTTATGAATATTTTGCTTAAATGCGACACTGCTCATAGTTATATGCTGCTTTACCAAAAGAGCGCTTCTCTCAATGAGCTCTTCTTTGAATTTTAGTTTTTTTACAAAACCTACAATGAGTTTTGCGCCAACTTCGCTATGGTCTTGAACTCTTCCTTTGCCTGTGTCATGAAACAGAGTTACTATTTTTAAGAGCAGTTTTTCATCATCGCTAAATCTATCATATAGATTTTTGATAAAAGGCTCTTGGATATTTTCAAGCGCTTCTACGCATTTGATGGAGTGTATATCGACTGGGTAGTGATGATAGCCGTCAAATTGCGGTAAATGCAACACTTTTTTGAAGTTGTGAAAAAGTTTATGAAGAATCCCTGCATCATAAAAGAGTTTTAAGAAGCAGTACATATGCTCTTTTTTAAAAAACTCTTTTAAAAGCTGGTATGTTTTTGCGCTAAGAGGATAATTTATCTTAGTGTATGTCAGTTGTCGTAAAAATCCTGCATCAAAATGGTATGGTTTGTCTTTTAAAGAGAGCAAAATTTCTAAAAGTTTATTAAGCGGTAAAATAGGTAGATTATATGAAGCATAGAGCCTCTCATCCAGGAGATAAATTCCATGGTTTATGCGGCATTTTTTAAATTTTGCGATGTTTGATATATCGACAATAAAGGGTCTTATAATTTTTTTGATAAAAATTTGTGAAAAATTGCTGATACGCCACTGTGCTTCCAAAACTTTTGCTACCATTTTTTGTTGGTTTTTAAAGCCTAAAAGACGGCTTACTTCAGGTATATGTTCCAAAAGAAGCCTGTCTTCTTGCTTTTTTGTAATGAGGTGCAATGCACTTCTTACGCGAAAGAGCAGCTCGATGGCTATACGGTAGTCTCTGTATTCGTCTTCTAAGAAGAGTTCTCCTGTTAAGTCTTTAAGAGTCGTAATGCCATAGGCACTTTTGGCTATCCAAAAGATAAGATTTGTGTCACGAAGCCCGCCTACGCTCTCTTTGATATTTGGCTGCATTGATGTGGGGTATTTTTTGCGTCTGATTTGGGCTTCATTGATTTTTGCCAAAATAAACTCTTTTTGATTGTAGAGTCTTATTTTGTTTAGCTCTTTTGTTGTTGAGAGCCAAGTGAGGTTTGAACCGGTAACAAATCTTGCTTCCATAAGAGAAGTTTTTATTGTTATATCGCTGTTGCTAGCAACGAAGAGATCTTTTGTTTCATGAACTCTATGCCCTAGTTTTAGTCCTGCATCAAGAGCAAGATAGAAAAATTTTTCAATAATAAGTTTGCTGTTAAAACCCTCAACATCCTCATAGGCGATGAGTAAATCTATATCGCTGTGAATGCATAACTGCTCTCTGCCATAGCTTCCGAGTGCAACAATCGCTATTGGGATGGAGCTTCGCATAGGAAGATAATTTCCAAAAAGCCGTCTTAGGACTGTTTTATACATCAAAGAGATGATGGAGTCAAGCTGTTTTGTGTGGCGAACTAAAAAATCTTTGCCTTGATTTTTTTCAAATAGTTCTCCAAGTGAGGCTTTATACTCAGATATGTACGCACGAAACAGTTTGGAGAGTTCAAAATCACTGCCGTTTTTTTCTATAATATCTTCTATCTGTAATGCTAAGTCCAAGAGTTAGTCCATGATTTTTTTGCATCATTATAATCTAATTACTCAATTTAGGTATAATCCAAAAGATTAAAATTTGTGCACTTGTAAGGAATATAAAAATGACAATAACAAAAAAAGTTACATTTATAGCCAAAAAAGAGAATATTAAAGAGATGAAAGAGCTGCTTAGTGCTATGGTAAAGCCATCAAAAGCAGAGGATGGATGTATATTTTACGAGATATTCCAATCAAAAGAGAGAGCGCAAAAGTTTTTTGCGGTTGAAACATGGAGAGATGAAGCTGCACTTGAAGGACACAAAGCATCGGCTCATTATAAAATCTACAAATCAAGCTATGAGCAGTACTGCGAAGATAAATATAGCGATGAGCTAGAAGTTTTGGGGTGAACTGTTGACCTGTTTTTTATAAAAGTCTAAAAAAATCAAGATTTTCTTTTTCCCATCCATACCACTAGCAAACCTATTAAGATAAAAAATATACCCTCTACAAACACTAAAGGAGCGAAAGCTCTTGTTGAGG
>JAUPKZ010000012.1 GCA_030837195.1 Campylobacterota bacterium | reverse complement strand
ATGCTTCTTCACAAAAGTAGCATCAACGCACTAAAATATATACTTGAGTGCTTTAGCAAAGGCGACGATTGCAACTATGAAGATATCTACAGAAAAGTGATTGTTGAAGAGAGTATGAATGATGACCTCTTCAATGTACTTGAAAAAGAGATACTAAATAAAATCATAGATGCAAAAGAGTTTTCGGTTGACTATGTAAAACTGCTCGGAAGTCTTCGCAAACTTGAGAGAGCTTGCGATCGAAGCGTAAATATTGCAAACTTGATGATGTATGCTCATGTCGGCGGAGAAATTAAGTCACAAAAATAGAAAAATGATTAAAATTTAATCATCAATTTCATATTTTTTTTGGACTAATTGGATATACTAATGACAATAAAAATTAGGAGAAACAAAGAATGGGAAAATTTGTAAACAATATAGAAGAATTTTTTTCTTTTTGTAAAGAAAATGATGTTAAATATGTGGACTTAAGATTTACGGATTTAAAAGGGACATGGCACCATGTTACTTACAAAATAAGCGCAGTTAATGAAGGAAACCTCACAAACGGTTTTCCTTTTGACGGTTCATCTATTGAAAAATGGCAGCCGATTAACAAGTCTGATATGCTCTTAAAAGCGGATGTTCCGACGGCATTTTTAGACCCTTTTACTGCAGATCCTACTATCATCGTTTTCTGTGATGTTTATGATATTTACAAAGGTCAAATGTATGAGAAATGCCCTCGTTCTATTGCAAAAGCTGCACTTAAACATGCAGAGTCTTTAGGAATTGCAGATGCTGCATATTTTGGTCCTGAAAATGAGTTCTTTGTATTTGACAATGTTCAATTCGTTGACCATATGAACGAAGCAGGCTACAGAATAGACACTGAAGAGGGTGACTGGAATTCAAACACTCGTTACAAAGACGGCTACAACACAGGTCATAGAGGCGGTGTAAAAGGTGGTTATTTCCCGGTAGCGCCAATCGATACTATGGTTGATCTAAGAGCTGAGATGATGGATGTGTTAGAGCAAGTAGGTCTTGAAGTTGTACTCGGTCACCACGAAGTTGCACAAGGTCAAGGCGAAATAGGTATCGTTTTCTCTGACATCATAGGCGCAGCGGACAATGTTCAAAAATTAAAGTATGTTGTAAAAATGGTAGCTCACCTAAACGGCAAAACTGCTACATTTATGCCAAAACCTCTTTTTGGAGACAACGGAAACGGTATGCATGTTCACCAATCACTTTGGAAAGACGGTAAAAACCTTTTCTACAAAGAAGGAAACTACGCTAACCTTTCAGAGATGGCACTACACTATGTAGGCGGTATTTTCAAGCATGCAAAAGCGATAGCATCACTTACAAACCCATCGACAAACTCATACAAAAGACTTATCCCAGGATTTGAAGCTCCTTCAATCCTTACATACTCTATGCAAAACCGCTCCGCATCTTGCCGTATTCCATACGGTGCAGGCGAAAAAGCAACTCGTATTGAGATGAGATTCCCAGACTCTACATCTTGCCCATATCTTGCATTTGCAACAATGATGATGGCTGGACTTGACGGTATCAAAAACAAAACTATTCCGGTTGGTCCGATGGATGAGGATTTATTTGAGCTTACTCTTGATGAGATCAGAGAAAAAGGAATTCCTCAAATGCCTCATACTCTAAGAGAGGCTACTGAGGCACTTATCGCTGATAATGCATTCTTAAAACCTGTCTTTACGGATACATTTATAGAAGATTATCAACATTATATGTTTGAGAGACAAATCTGGCCTGATGAGAGTCGCCCTACTGCTTACGAGTTTAAAACAACTTATAGCTGCTAAAAATACCCTGCTTTTGCGGGGTAATCTACATTAAAAACAATCAACTAATCACAAATTCGCTATAATTCCACAATAATAACGCTATGTAAGAGTGCGCTATTTAAATTCAAGTTATAAGGTTTATTATGAAAAATATTCCGCAGGGGAAATATCGCCCCTATCCAAAAATAGATTTGCCCAATAGAAAATGGCCAAACAATACTATAACAAAAGCCCCTAAGTGGTGCAGCGTTGATTTACGCGATGGCAATCAAGCGCTTGTAAACCCTATGGATATGAACAAAAAACTCTCCCTCTATGCACTCTTACTCAAAATCGGATTTAAGGAGATAGAAGTCGGCTTCCCTTCTGCTTCAAAAGTCGAGTTTGACTTTTTACGCCGTTTGGTAAATGACAAGCTTATACCCGATGATGTGACTATTCAGGTCTTGGTTCAAGCAAGAGAACATCTAATCGCAAAGACATTTGAAGCGCTAAAGGGTGTAAAAAAAGCAACCGTTCACCTTTACAACTCAACTTCCGTTGCACAGAGAAAAATAGTTTTCAAAAAGCCAAAAGAGGAGATTATCGCTTTAGCACTTGAAGGCGTGGATTTAATCAAAAAATATGAAAAAGAGCATGACGGAGAGATATTTTTAGAGTATTCGCCCGAGAGCTTTACGGGAACTGAGCTTGAATTTGCTGCAGAGATTTGCAATGCCGTTACTAAAAGATGGGGCATAAACGAAAATAGAAAAGTTATCATCAATTTACCTGCAACGGTAGAGATGGCAACGCCAAACATTTATGCCGATCAGATAGAGTGGATGAGCAGACATCTTGAGAATAGAGAAAATGTCATCATATCGACCCATACTCATAACGACAGAGGAACAAGCATTGCGGCAACGGAACTTGCACTCTTAGCCGGAGCAGACAGAGTCGAGGGGACTCTGCTTAGCAATGGTGAGAGAACGGGAAATGTCGATATCATCACGCTTGCTCTTAATATGACAACACAAGGTGTTGAGTCAAATCTTGACTTTAGCAATGTAAATGAAGTTTTGGATGTTGTAGAGAGATGCACTGAGATAAAAACGCATTGCCGCCACCCTTATGTAGGAGATTTGGTCTATACGGCATTTTCAGGCTCACATCAAGATGCTATAAATAAAGGATTGGCAGAGAGAAAAGCAAGAAACAATGTTTTTTGGGAAGTTCCATACTTACCCATTGACCCTGAAGATGTGGGAAGAAATTATGAGAGCATCATACGCATCAACTCACAGTCCGGTAAAGGCGGGGTTGCTTTTGTTTTAGAGAAAAATTTTGGCTATCAACTACCAAAAGCAATGCATCCGGAAGTCGGAAAGCTTGTTCAGGATGTTAGCGATAAAAAAGGCGAAGAGCTGAGTGCAACCGAGATTTTAGATATCTTTAAAAAGAACTATTTTGAAGTAAAAGAGCATATAACTCTTGTCGATTTTACGCTATCATCACTAAAAGGTGTTTCAAAGTGTGTATTGACTTACATTTATAACGGCAAAGAGATTGTAGCCGATGGAGAAGGCAACGGTCCTGTTGATGCATGTAAAAATGCACTAATGAAAGACTATAAAAACAGTTTTACCATTAACTCATACGCAGAACACTCTTGCGGACATGAGAGCTCCGCAAAGGCAATAGCTTATATAGAGATACAAACCAAACAGACGCTATCTTGCTTTGGAGTCGGAGAGGACAACGACATAGCAATAGCTTCCATAAAAGCGCTTTTTTGCGCACTCAACAGAGCTGCTCAGTAACTTGAGCGCTCAAAATAATTTAATAAGCAATACATCGCTAATACTTTTGTACTATAATAAGGTATGAAAAAAAGAATACTGCTTTTAGAAGATGACCTTCTTTTGGGTCAAACGCTTGTTGAACTCTTAGAGAGTGACGGTTACTTGGTTACGCTTGCAAGAAGCGGTGATAGAGCTGTTGATGAAACTTATGAGAATAAATTTGACCTATATATTTTCGATATAAATGTACCGGATATAAACGGCATTGAGCTTCTAAAATCGCTAAGAGAAGCGGATGATAAAACTCCTGCCATATTTATAAGCGCTCTTATTGATTTGAGTTCCATAGCAAAGGCTTTTGCAGTCGGAGCGGATGACTATATAAAAAAACCGTTCTTTCCGGAAGAACTTCTAATCAGAGTAAATGCTAAACTAGGCGATAAAACATCTACCATAAAATACAACGACCTAGAGTACAATCCTAACACAAAAACACTCAAAAAAAATGCTCATACCATAGCTCTTGGAGAGGTTCAAGAACAGCTCTTTAACCTTTTTATACACAATATAGGCAAAGTTGTTACTCAAGATATGCTCTTAGGTTGTCTAGAAAAGCCTTCTCCTTCTGCACTTAGAGTGGCTCTTACCAAACTAAAGCAGACAACGGGACTAAACATAAAAAATCTCCGTTCCATAGGGTACATAGTTGAGTAGAGCCGAAATCGAATCATTTTTAAAAAGCTTTGTGCTCTTTTTTGGCTCTCTTGGTATTCTCATAGCAACGCTCTTTTACATAAACTATATACAAGCAGTTCATAACCTTGACGAACAACTTTTATCGGAGATGAAACTATGCAGTTTTGACCTTAAATGTGAAAAGTTTGATATTGACTTCATAGAACCTCGCAGCGAAAAATTTTATACACTCTACAAAAACAAAAACGGATTGAACAGTTATTACCCTATACCAAACTCTCAAAAATATGTAATGCATCTAAATTTTAGCTCAAACGACTACAATACAGAGCTTCAAAATCTAAAAAAAAGTGCTTTCTATATCTTTTTGGCAATTCTTGGCGTGGTTTTTGTACTATCCATTCTTTTTTCCATCTATTCTCTATACCCACTTAGAAATGCCCTGCTTCTAACACAGGAATTTATCAAAGATATTCTTCACGATTTTAACACTCCGCTCTCATCTCTAAGACTAAATAGCGCAATGCTAAAAAGAGATATAGGAGAAAATGAGAAGCTAAGCAGAATCGAGAAGAGCATAGACAATGTACTTGCCCTACAACAACATCTTCGTTCATATCTGCAAAATCATACAAAAGAAAAAGAGCAAATCGACATAATAACTATTTTGCAGGCAGAAATATATATGCTTGAGAAGAACTACCCAGACATAAAATTTAAGCTATCGCTTCAAAACTTCCATATTTTCACAAATAAAGAGGCCTTTTTACGCATCATAGATAACCTCTTAACAAATGCCGCTAAATACAATAAACCAAATGGCACGGTTGAGATAAACTATGATGAAAAAACAAACACTTTGCATATTATAGATACCGGAAAAGGCATCAAAAATCCAAAACTAATTTTTGACAGGTTTTATAAAGAACAAGAAAGAGGTCTTGGCATCGGTCTGCATATAGTAAAAAAGCTATGCGATGAGCTTAACATAAAAATCAGCGTAAAGAGTGAGCCGGAAATCGGCAGCGACTTCTCCTTAAACCTCTCCAAACTAACACTTCGCTAACATTTAGCTTATTTTGCACTAACGCTCTTATGTAATACTTTTATCATCAAAAAAAGGATTTATAAATGAAAGGCATAAAAATAAGTGCAACTTTAATGTTACTTGGAACTCTAATGTCGGGTATGGCGCAAAGCAGCGTAGATGCTCAAATAGAAGCTATAAAAAATACTACCTCAGAGCAGGAGAGAGTAAAGCTTATGAACGAGTTTAAAACAACTCTTACTACACTAAGCCAAGAAGAGATAGATGTGGCAGTTGATAAGTTGATGCTCAGCCTTGATCAACAAAGCAAAGCTCAAGGTATGGAAGTAGCTTCTAAGTATCAAATGAAAAATCAAACTCAAGTAGGTTCTGAGAGTTTTATGCTTAAAAATAGCGGTACAAGCTCAAATATATGTGAAAGCGGCGACTTTAAATATCAAAGAGCAAAATAGGTTAATCTTATAAAGTATTAACACTTTTATGGAATAATTTTAAAACAAAGGAATTTAGAAAAATGAAAATTATAACATTAAGCGCAACTTTAATGTTGCTTGGAAGTTTAAGTGTTGCATTGGCAGAGGCTAGTGTAGATGCTCAAATAGAAGCTATCAAAAACACTACCTCTCAACAAGAGAGAGTAAGACTTACTAATGAGTTTAAAACAACTCTCTCGACGCTAAGTCAAGAAGAGAGAGAAGCGGCAATCGAAAAGCTAAGAAGCGGAATGGATGGCGATGGAGTAAAAGTAAGAGAGCGTGTAAGAGAGAGAGTTCGTCTAAATCAGATGGATGAAACGCGAGAGAGACAAGAGAACCAAAGAATGAATCAAAATCAAGTAGGCTCTCAGTTTATGCAACAAAACCCAAGCATAACGCCGGATCCTAGCGGTACACCGAACAGGTTTATGAACAACAGATAACTCTTTATACAGAAAATTTAAAATGCAGTACTCTAGCTAGGTACTGCAAAAGGACAAAGATGCTTAAAAAAGCACTGATTTTTTTAACAACCGCAACACTTAGTTTATCGGCTTACAGCGATTATGATATGGATGGAGTAGAAGACAGCAACGACAGATGCCCAAACACTCCTTTTAATGAGCTTGTTGACATCAAAGGATGCACCATAAAAGCGCTCCAAAGCCAACACCATTTTGATGTGATTTATGGTCTTAGCTTCTCGGAAACAGACTACACTACCATACCAAAATCGGATACTATTTCACAAAATTTGCAAATAGATTATTATTACCAAGACTTTTCTATTCAAGCCAGCACATCATACTATGACTCAGACTACGACAGCGGTCTAAATGACTCATTTATAGGGGCATATTATAAAGTTTCTCCTGAAAATGAACTCACACTAAGAATTGGCGCGGGGGCAATAATTCCTACTTATGATAGCGAACTAGATAATAACAATATGGACTTTGTCGGCTCTCTTAATCTTAGTTATATGAAGGAAAACATAAACTTTTTTGGAGGTTATAGCTATACGGTAGTTAACGATGATGATATTTTAGGAATAGTTTCATACCAAAATACAAACTCATACAGCGGCGGTGTCGGATTTTACCCGCTTAAAAAGCTCTACACTAGTATCTCTTACACAAACAGCGACAGTGTCTATAAAGGAGTAGAAGATATCGAAACTGCCTCATTTTATGCTTTTTACAGCATAGACGCAAACTGGTTTACGACTTTTAGCTACTCATACGGCATAAGCGATAGCGCGAGTGATAACTCTGTTTCACTGCGAGTGGGCTACTACTTTTAAAATAGCAGCGTCTCTTCTGCGCTATTTTCCGTCTCTGCACGAGGCGGTTTTGAAGTATTGCTAAAATACTCTTTTTTCCCTTTAATATTTACCTCGATAATACCATCCGGAACACTAAATTTTCTCTGCACCTGAGGGTAGAGCCTTAAAATATTCTGATAATAGAGTGAAAAAGCCGGAGCGGCAATTCTTCCACCCGTCTCAACACTATGCATCGGTGTATTATCATCATTTCCAAACCAAATCACAGTCTGTATAGTAGGAGAATATCCTACAAACCAAGCATCCACATTGCTATTTGTAGTACCTGTTTTTCCTGCTAGTTCTATGCCATCGACTTTTGCTTGTTTTCCCGTACCGTTTCTAATAACATCTTGAAGAATCGTCGTCATTATATATGACTGAGTCTCTTCTGTAATGAGCGTACTTTTTTGCGTCTTTTCATATACAACATTTGCATTTTTTTCTATATAGTTTACTAAGTTTGGTTCAACTTGCACACCGTTATTTGCAAAAGATGAAAAATACTTTGAGAACTCCAAAGGAGAGAGAGATATAGTTCCAAGGGCAAGCGAGAGGTTGTCCGGTAAATTTTGTATCCCAAATTTTTTAAGTTCTCTTGTCATAACGGAGAGCCCCATATCATTGACTAGGTTAATAGTGGCAAGGTTTCTTGAGTGAACCAATGCTTCTCTAAGACTCACAAGCCCGTCATAATTTTTTTCATAATTTTTTGGCTGCCATTTCTGTTCTTCACCGTCTTTTTGATATGTGTATGTTCTTGCATTGTCAACAAGCTCTGTCGCTCCCGAATAGCCTGAGTCAATAGCTACTTGATATATAAAAGGTTTAAAAGCGGACCCCGGTTGGCGGCGACCTTGAGTTGCACGGTTAAAAGAACTCTTTTTATAATCAACACTCCCCACAAGAGCTAAAATATCTCCCGTTTTTGAGTCAATGGAAACAAGCGCACCGTTTAACAAACTAGCTTCTTCAAGCAACTCGGTAGATAGGTTTGCATCAACTACTACCTGCTTCTTTTTTTTACCTTTATAGCCGCTTGTTCTCTCTACTGAGCCCTCATAAGCTTTTTGCAAAGAGTTTGCAGCCGCTTCTTGAAGCTTAATATCTATAGTCGTATGTATATCGTATCCGCCGCTTTTTATATCGTTAATGCCATATTTTGCAGCTGTTCTTACTATCTCATCTACAACAAACGGAGCCCCGTTTCTAGTAAGTGTATCATCATATACTTTTGGATTTTCGGCAAGCGCTTGCTTGTGAGTCTCTTCATCTATCCAACCCAAATCATACATTCTGGATACTACGCGGTTTGCTCTACCCATAGAGATTTCATAATTTTTTGTAGGCGCATATGTAGATGGCGCTTTTGGAAGACCTACTAAAATAGCTATCTCTTTGAGAGTAAGGTCCTTTAAATCTTTATGAAAATATCCGTCTGCCGCCGTTTTAATGCCATAATACCCATGCCCGAAATATATCTCATTTAGATATCTCTCCAAAATCTCCTCTTTACTTAATTGTTGTTCTAGTTTAAGCGAGTAAATAACCTCTTTTATCTTTCTTGATATTTTTTTATCTCTTGTTAAGAGCTTGTTTTTTACAAGCTGCTGCGTAATGGTACTCGCACCCTCTACCATTTTTCCGGCTTGAATGTCTTTTATAAGCGCTCTAAAAATAGCATCCAAATTGATACCGGAGTGTTCAAAAAAAGTTGTATCTTCGATTGCCAAAAGTGCCTCTACGGCTCGTGTGGGTATCTCAGAAAACGGCGTATAATATCTATGTTCTTCCTCAAAAAGATTTGCTATCTTCTCTCCGTTTTTGTCATAAATTCTTGTTGTAGTCAAAGGTTTGTACTCTATCAAAGAAGATAATTCAAACTCTTCTTGAATCACATAAAATGCAAATATCGCAAACGGTATTGTAAAACCGGCTATAAAAAGCCAAATAAATATTTTTTTAAAAAAGCTCATACTCTAAAATTCCTATTTGCAAAATTTGCATTTATCAATGTTTTGGTGTATATATCTTGAGGCGTTTGCATAATATCTCTCATTTTTCCGCTCTCGACAACCTTGCCGTCTTTTATAACACATATATTCTCGCACAAACTCTTTGCGGATGATATATCGTGAGTTACAAAAAGCATCTTAAACCCAAACTCAGCTTGAAGAGACTTTAAAAGCAAGAGTATCATCTCTCTTGTATTCGGGTCCAATGCAGTCGTCGGCTCGTCTAACAAAATAAGCTTTGGATTGCTTCCAAGCGCCATAGCGATAACAACTCTTTGAAGTTGCCCGCCGGAGAGTTCAGGGGGAAACCTCTCTAGTAATGTTTCGTCTAAACCGACTTGAGCAAAAAGCCTCTTTATCTTCTCTTGAGGCATAAAAAACTGTTTTTTAATCTTTGTAAGCGGAGAGAGCGCAGTAAAAGGATTTTGCGGAACAAAAGCTACCGTCTCTCCTGCTATCAAATCAAAATCACTGCTATGCTCTAACTCGCAACTCATCTCTTTTGGCAACATCCCAAGCAGCGCCTTAATAGTTAAGCTCTTTCCGCTTCCGCTCTGCCCTACAAGAGCAATGGAACTCTCTATGCAAAACCCGATATCTACTAAAATCTTTTGCTCAAGCCAAATAGTAAGTCTGCTGATATTCATTTTAAAATTTTAGCTAAATTTTGGCACAAATCTCTTAGTAAGTCACAACTATTTCCGACTCTTGCAATTACTCTGATGATTGCCTTATCTACTGTAGGCTGTCGAATGGCGCCTACTGCATAACCTAACATTTTTAACTCATCTTTTATCTCTATAACCTTTTCGTTATCGTCAATGACTATAGGGGCGATAAGCCCATCCATCTTCACTCCGAGTGTCTCAAAAACTATATTTTGCCTAATTGCTATCTCCTCTTTTATCTCTTTAGCATTTTTCAGAATATATTTGAGCGCGTTATGTGCCAAAATCGTGTCGTATAAAGAGAGAGAGGTTGCATAAATAAGAGGCTTTGCACGGTTTAGTAAGTACTCTATGATATGGGAGGATGCAAGAATAAAAGCTCCAAAGCTCCCATATGCCTTTCCAAGCGTCCCCATTTTAATATGGTTTGGTTTTATCGCTATATCGTAATGGTCAAAGACTCCCATAAGCTTTTTACCGACAACTCCGCTACTATGCGCCTCATCTACCACCAAGAGCGTATCATACCTGTCGCAAATATCAAAAACCTCACGGGGAACTAAGTCTCCATCCATTGAGTAGATACCCTCAACCGCTACTATTTTTCTTTTTGCGGTTGTATTTTTTAGCAATAATTCTAGTTCATTCATATCGTTATGGGCAAAAAACTTAACATTTACGCCTCGCAGTTTTGTTGCAAGAACTCCGGATGCGTGGTACTTTTCATCCATAAATAAAATATCATTTTTTCTTACCAGTGCTTCAATAAGCGCTATATTTGCATTAAATCCGCTTCCCACAATCACCGCATCTTCAAAACCGTTTGCCGCACAAAGAGCATCTTCAAAATCTTTATGCGCCTGATGATACCCATTTACCAAAAGTGAAGCCTTAGAAGCATTGATAGGCAGTTTTGAGATAGCTTTGCATGTCGCTTTGTGCAGTTCTTTATTGTGTGCAAGTCCCAAATAGTCATTTGATGCAAAATCACAAAGTGCTTCATCTACAACTTCTCTGCTTCTGTATCTATTTGCTCTCTTTAGAGCCTCTAGCTCATTTTGATAGTACATTATCTAACCACAACCCTATTGCGCCCGCTATGTTTAGCTTCATAAAGAGCTTCATCTGCTCTTTTAAATAAAAAATCCAAGTCTTCGCCCTTTTTATATTCGACTACGCCAAAACTCATAGTTATGGGAAGGACTTCTTTATGCTCTTGAACTATAATCCTTAACTTATCGGCTATTTTATAAGCGCCTGCCTTTGTTGTATGAGGAAGTATAAGTGCAAACTCCTCTCCGCCTATCCTGCAAAATACATCACTCTCTCTTAAATGCTCGCTTATAAGAGTTGCGTATTCAACTAAAACTCTATCTCCGACATCATGCCCATAAACATCATTGACCTTTTTAAAATAGTCCACATCAAAAATAACCAAAGAGAGCGGGTAAAAATAGCGGTTTGCATTTGCACACTCTCTTTTTATCTGTATATTGTAGTAATATCTGTTTTTTATTTTTGTAAGCGCATCCGTGATATTTGTCTGTTCTAGCTCTTTTTTGTATAGCTCTTCTTTTGTTATATCTGAAAAAATAACGCTATATCTCTCTACATCGTTACACATCAAAGATACGCTCACTCTAAAATAATACTCTCTCTCACCGTAAACAATCTTAACTTTGTTCTCGTTTGGATTTTGGATGAGATAGTCAATCCAAGATAGCCCATCTACGCTCTTATAAATATAGCCTTGTTCCGCTGCAAAAAGGTCTGCAATAGAAGCGTGTTTCTCCTGAAATTCTTCTAGTGTTTTATACTCTTTAAAATATTTAAAAAATGCTCTATTTACCTGAATAAGAACTTCTCTAGTAGTTACGACCACAATGTTTGAAGAAGAGTCTATAATATTTTTATAATGCTTTTTATCTCTTCTGTTTTTAAAACTAATAACACCCATAATAACCGTTGCGGCAAATAAAAGGGCAAGAACCGATATTGCAAAAACTTTAAACATAAAAAAGTTTATATTGCTATGAGATACGCTTTGCACATCTTTAAACATAATAAAATAAGCTATGGTCTTGTCTTTAATATCTTGTAATTTATATGTAGTAATGAGATGATTTTCATGAAGTTTATACCCTTGCGTGAAATAGTTTTGAACACCGTTTTTCTTTAGGTACTGGAGTAAAACTTCCGAAGCGTTAAAATTTGCAATATAATGATCACCGACAAACATATTTGTAAAAGGCTCCAAAAGCTCATCACTCTGCTCTTTTTTTAATACCACAACAGAGTTGATGCCGAAATTTTGCAACTCTTTTGAGATGGAATTAAAGTGCGAAATTACTTCTACAATTCCTACCGCTTCATTATTTTTATAAAGAGGCACCATTGCTTTTAGCGATAAAGTGTAGAGTCCTGAGCTTATGGAATTAAGAGGCTTTTTTGCTTTTAGAACTTCATGCAAATCTTTTCTAGCCTCTTTATGTCCACTGTCTCGCGCACCGGTCCAGCTTCTATAAACAGAATTTAGGTCTTTGTCCAACACCTGTATCCAAAGGTTATTGTAATGCGTATTTTGCTTAATATTTAAAATCAATTCTTTGTAGTAGTCTTGTGATATGTTGTTATCTAAAATATTTTTTACAAGAGCTTCATTCTGCGCTATGCTAAGTGCTATTGCCATTGTAGATCTCTGTTTTTCCAAAATAAGAGAAGCAACTTTTTTTTGCATAAAAGAGACCTCTTCCTCGTAGTTTTCATACGCGAGCCTCTCTTTTTCGCTTATCAAGAAAGTTGCATAGAGCCAACCGCTTAGACCTAGAACAATTGCACCGATAAAAAAATATTTGCTAATCTTTAAAATCTTAGTCCTTTTATATAAATCGCTTTAAAATTTCCAAATTAAGCCCCATAGCGGTGCTTTGATGCCCTTGTGTACTTTGTATATAAGGTTTGCAAAATCCCTCTACCATACAAGCACCCGCCTTGCCCATCCACTCACCGCTATGCAAAAATCTCTCCATATCTTCCGGATTAAACTCTCTAAATAGATAAGTAGTACTAGATATATCAATTATTTTCATTTGCAGAGATTCAAAAATCATACAGGTTATTATACTTGTAACAGAACCGCTTTGCATCAACAAAATCTCTTTTGCTTCCTCTGCGCTTTTTGCTTTTCGCAAAATTTTGCCCCTCGTACTAACAACCGTATCCGCAACAAGCAGCGGATACTCCTTGCACCCAAACTCTTTTAAATTGGCATCATATTTACCCATTGTCGCTTGATAGACAAAGTTTTTAGGCGAAGATGCAACGATGCTATCTTCATCAAAATCAACGCTCTCTTGAAAAAAAGAGATTCCCGCTTCCCTTAGCAGCTTTGCTCTTGTTGCCGATGACGACGCAAGTCTTATCATTATAGGCTTCCGGAGAGGTATGTTCCCAAAAATACGGCTAAAGTACCAAGAGCGATATTTAGCGGTACCATCACTTTACCGATAAGCTCTATTTGAGCTTTTGCTCCGACCATATCGCCTTTATCAAGAAGCTTTACCCCCTTGTTGCGTCTATAAATCATAACCGAGAGGTTTATAAACATGAGAGTCCAAACTGCCTCTTTTATGTATGAAAACATAGACAACTCGCTCGCAGAGAGAGTATACCCTTTTACCATAAAAATTGCGGTTATAAATAAAACGGCAACAAACGGCAAAACTATGTTAAAGAGGCGTTTAAGAGCATAAGCTATATGTTCTAGGCGTTTGTGAGGAGATTCTATTTTTAAAAAAGAGTGATGAGCCGCATAGCGCATAGCAACCATTCCGCCGACCCATACGACACCGCTTATAACATGCAAGAAAACAATAATCGTTCTATTTTCTAGAAAAATCTCTTGCATTATGCAAGAACTCCCGTTATAAAAGCAAGAGCTTCTGCTTTAGCCTCTGCAAGCTTTGATATATCTTTTCCGCCTGCCTGAGCAAAATCGGCTCTTCCGCCTCCGCCTCCGCCAAGAAGGGGAGCTATATGCTTTATCCAATCTCCGGCTTTTGCATCACAACCTTTTACACCTGCCGCCATCATTACTTTGTCATCTTTTACTTGAAAGAGTATCGCGCATAGTTTTTCATGCTGGTTTTTTAGTTCGTCAATCTTCTCTTTTATATCGCCTGAAGCAAGTTCATCTACAACTACTCCAACACCGTTTATCTGCTCTATTTTTAGTTCTACTTTTACACTGTTTTGAGCATCAAGAAGCTCTTTTTTGAGTTCTGCTATATTTGATTTTAATCTTGCTATTCCCGCTAGGACATCAAGGTTTTTAACTTCTGCTTCTATCTCTTTTATAAGCACTCTTTGCTCTGCAAAATGGTTATATGCGGCATGTCCGCAGACTGCTTCGATGCGTCTAACTCCTGCACTCACACCGCTCTCTTTTGTTATGATAAATGAGCCTATTACCGCTGTATTGTCCACATGCACGCCACCGCAAAACTCTATGGAAGCGCCTTCAAAGCTAACAACCCTAACATCATCACCGTATTTCTCGCCAAACTGAGCTTTGGCACCGCTCTTCTTAGCGTCTTCTATCGCCATTACTTCAGTTTTTCTGCCTATAGCTCTTAAAATCAACTCATTTACTCTAGTTTCTATCTCTACTAGCTCTTCATGTGTAAGCGCTTTTGGATGTGAAAAGTCAAATCTAAGTCTATTCGCCTCAACAAGAGAACCTGCTTGAGAAATATGTTCTCCGAGTACATCATATAAAACTGCGTGCAAAAGGTGAGTAGCGGAGTGATGTTTTGTAATCTCAATTCTACTTATATCTACTTCACACTCTACCGCATCACCAGCTTTTAGCTCTTTAATCGTACTTATTTTAGATAGATTTAGCCCAAAAAACTTTTTAGTATCTTCTACTTTCGCATACCCTACAATCTCACCACTATCTCCGCACTGTCCGCCGCTTTGAGCATAAAAAGGAGTGGCATCTAAAAGCACCCAACCGCTTTGATTTTGAGCTAGTCTGTCCGTATGATGATAGCTCTCATCAAGGATGGCTAAAACTTTGCTCTTTGATTTTGTAACCTCATAGCCTATAAAACTATTTTCGCCGAATTTCTCTAAAAGCTCTCTAAAATCTCCATGTACCGCCTCATCTCCGCTGCCCTTCCAAGCAGCTTTTGCGCGACTTCTCTGTTCTTGCATCAACTCTTCAAATTTAGCCTCATCAAGCCCTAAACCCTTCTCTCTTAGCATATCTTCCGTCAAATCCAGCGGAAACCCGAAAGTGTCATATAGTTTAAATGCAACTTCGCCGCTAAATATCTCTTTTGTGTTTTTTAGTTCTTCATTAAATAGCTCTATGCCAGATGCAATGGTCTTGAAAAATCTCGCCTCTTCAAGTTCGATTTGCTCTTTAACTGCTTCTGCTTTTTGAGATAGATAACCATACTCTCTGCCCATAATCGATGCTAAAGTATCTACTAGTTTATACATAAACGGGGCGTTAAAGCCAAGCAAATAACCATGTCTAACCCCGCGGCGAAGTATGCGTCTTAAAACATAACCTCTGCCCTCGTTTGAGAAGTTTACACCTTGAGAGAGTAAAAAAGTTACCGTTCTTATATGATCTGCAATAACTCTATAAGATGCTCCGCTTGCATATACATACTCTCTACCTATAAGCTCTTCTACTTTTTTGATGATAGGCATAAAAAGAGACGAAGAGTAGTTGCTTGTAACACCCTCTTTTATAGCTGTTACTCGCTCTAGCCCCATACCCGTATCGATTGAGGGCTTTGGAAGAGGCGTTAGCTTACCGTCACTGCTTCTTTCATACTGCATAAATACAAGATTCCATATCTCTAAAAATCTGTCTCCGTCTCCGCCCATATAGTCCTCAGGACCGCTAAAGCTTTCCGCGCCTTGGTCAAAAAAGATTTCACTGCACGGTCCGCAAGGTCCGGTATCTCCCATCTGCCAGAAATTGTCCTTGTCTCCCAGACGCATAATTCTATCTTTGTTTATATGTTTTTGCCAAAGAAGCTCCGCTTCATCATCGCTCTCATGAACCGTAACCCAAAGCTTCTCTTTTGGAAATTTCAAAACTTGTGTTACAAACTCCCATGCATAGTCTATCGCGTCCTCTTTAAAATAGTCGCCGAAACTAAAGTTACCGAGCATTTCAAAAAAAGTATGATGTCTTGCGGTATAACCTACATTTTCCAAATCGTTATGCTTACCGCCTGCACGGATACAAGTTTGACATGAAGTTGCTCTAGGGTTTTGCGGTATAGGCACTTCACCCGTAAAAATCGACTTAAAAGGTACCATCCCTGCATTGTTAAAAAGCAGTGTTGCATCATCAGGCACAAGCGGAGCACTTGCTACTCTTTGATGTTTTTTTGACTCAAAAAACCTTAAAAACTCTTCTCTAATATCCATAGGAACATCTCTTTTGCAGTAAAATTGCGCGATTATACCTAAAATATGGTTAGAATTACTTTTTATGGCAGCGAGAACAGATGCCCATGACGCTTTGGCTATGCAAAAGAGATGAAGTATTTGAAGCGTGAGGACTATGGCAACTTATGCAGCTTAGTTCTTTAGGCATTCTTGAAGGGTCTTTTACTCCGTGCGTAGGGTGAGCGGCTCTTCCAAAAGTCTTTACCACATGCGCACCCTCTATTTTGTCTTTATGACAAGTCGTACACAAATCCCAAGAGGACTTTCTAAGGTACATTTCATTATCTTCAGAGTGTGAGTTGTGGCATTTATTGCACCTTCCGGATTCGGCAGGTTCGTGATTAAAACGATTTTTACCCCACTCCTCTTTGTGTTTTTTATGACACGAGAAACAGACATCTCCTATGGGGTCGGGGACACTGTATTTTGTTTTTGCGCTATCTGCTTTATTTAGCGCTCCCACTTCTCCGTTATGGCAAGTTGTACATAGCCAGTTTACAGAAGGAGCATGAGCGTGTTTTTTGGTGTTTATGTTTTTATGGCACTCATAGCAGTTTGACTTTTTAACATCGACAAACGCCTCGCCTTTTACTTCATTAACACTCATATCATGGCACTGCACACAAAGTTTTTCGTTTTCATCGTTATGAAAGTAGCCCTTAACATACTCTTTTGGCAGATATCTATGCTCTTTATCGACTTTTGATGTTAAATAAAGCTCCCTAGCCTCTTCTTTTACCGCTACTGCGTTTTTGTAACCGACAACCTTGACTCTATTTTCTCCGACATGAAGCTTTATGCTTTTACAGTAAAAAGAGCGGTTTGCATCTATAGGTATCTTAATGGTTTCGTTAGTATCCGTAATAATCTCAATAGAGTCAATAAGTGTTTTTTTTGCTTCAATCACAAAAGAGGCACTGTTTTCCTCACTGCCGTAAAAAGGCTGAGGGGTTACTATATTTAAAGATGTTTGAGTTTGTGCAAAAAGCCAACTAAAAGAAAAAATGAGAAAAAATAGATACAGCTTCATTTTTTCACCTCAGAAGATATCTTTTTCAAAAAAAACGGTTGGTTTGAAGCATGCGGCGTATGACATTCGGTACATACCTTGTTGTTCTTTGCGCCATTACACGCAGACTTGCTGCCGTTCATAGCTTCCACGCTTTTATCTTTATGGCAACCTATACATATGTCATTAACACTTTTTCTAGTAAACATACTATAGGGGCTTGAGTGCGGGTTATGACATCTTGTACAATTTCCGGAGTCAAGCGGCTCATGTCCGTATTTTGCACTGCCCCATAACTCTTTATTTTCATCGTGACACTCAAAGCATGACTCGTTTGAAGGCTCTTTTGTTATATATTTTGACTCTGCATTGCTTTCATTGTGGCAGCTTGTGCAAAGATAGTTTGTGGAAGGAGCATGTCCGTATTTCTCTTTATTTATACTTTTGTGGCAAGTATAGCAGTTAGACTTTGTAACATCGGCAAATGCCACTCCTTTTACCTCGTTAACACTCATATCGTGACACTGTGCACAAATTTTTTCGTTTTTCTCATTGTGAAAATAGGTCTTGACAAATTTTTGCGGAGGGTATTTAAACTGATGGTAAAGTTGCGATTCTACATAAACGGTTCTTTTTTTCTCATCGACTAAGAGTCCGTTTTTATATCCGCCTATTATAATGATATTTTCGCCAAGCTTAAGCGATACATTTTTACACTCCGTACTTTTGGAACTGCTCACATTTAGCTCTAGCATCTGAGCAGGTGTCGATATTTTAATGGTGTCAAAGTTTTTTTTATCAAACTTCATGACAACATTTACGGTTAGCTCTTTTTGAAGATGCTTATCAAAAGGAGCTAGTATTTCTATGGACTTATCCTCTGCAAACAGACTAACGGCGCTTATGCAAAAAAGCAAGACAACCCTTAGATAGATTTGCAAAAGATTCATTTACTACCTATTCCCTTTGGATTTACACGGTCATATGCAAACTCTTTATGACACGCAGGCGCACAAGAACCACCCTCCGGAGTCTCAACAAATCTAAGTGGAAACTTCACTCCGTTAAAATCTGTGTACTCACGAATGAGATGCGAATATTTGGACGCATGCTCATCATGGCAAGCTCTACAAGAACGCCCTTTTCTGTCGTTTACATGCAGCTGATGCAGGTTTATCTCTCCGTCTCTAAATGAAGTGACATTATTTTCATTTGACTTTATTACACGCTTGGTTATCTTACTCTCGTTATGGCACTCAAAACAGAAGAAATCCTTATTTTCAAGGTTTGCATAAAAATTTTTGGTAAAAGACTTTTTCAGAATGCTAAAATTATCCGACCCATGCGGCTCATGACAAGCAGAACACCCTTTTTTAGGATCTTTTATAGGCTTATGCCAATTTGGATTTTCATCAAAGTGCTTTTTCATATTCATAAGCATTCCGCCGTCCTCATCGGACTTTACCTCTTTGTTATGACACTCAAGACAAGTTGCGACAGGGTCTTTTTTTAGCAGCTTTTTGTGCTGAGTTGCATGCGGATTATGACACTCTAAACATTTCTTTTGGCTTGTATTTACTCCGCCGTGCTTAAATTTCGAGTGCGTTACCTTCTCTTTTTCCTTATCATGACAATCCAAACACAAATCCATTTTTCCATCAAAGCTTAAGAGCGATTTATGGTCTGCCGTATGCGCATCATGACACTCCAAGCAGCTCTTCTCGACAATCGGTTTATGTTTTACTTCTAGTTTCATATCTACAAAAAGTTTCTTAGCTTTTGCTTCAAATGTGCTTTTTGCATCATGACACTTCATACAGAGCTCATTTACAGAATCCGCCTTTAGAAGCATTTTACTGTTTGACTGATGCGGGTCATGGCAGTCGGTACATTTACCGTCTTTTACCGGAGTATGGTCAAACTCTTTCGTGTAACGGGTTTTATGGCACTCATAACAGATATCTTGTATCTTTTTTTGTATAAGCGCACCGGGATTTTTACTATTTGAATCATGGCAAATCTGACAAGCCCCCATTTTAAATGGTTGGTGCAAATACTGTTTAAGCGGCTTGAATTTCTCGGGCAAATCTTCAAGTTTGACTATTTTTGCTTCTCTTGCCGCCGTTTTATTGTGCTGAGGCTGTTCTTCGACTCTTACCTCATCCGCTTTTATCTGAGGCGGAGCTTTTACCTCTGCTCTTTGCTCTTTTTTCTTATCTATGGAGCTTTGCATCTCTTTTGAAATTTTAACAATATCTATATCTCGAAGTTCATCGTCGCTAATGGTAAAATTTACATCTTCATAAGCATGCTTTGCATTCTTAAGACTATGCGCAATATCTTCCATAATTACGACTAAGCGACCTAGTTTCTCGCCCACGCCGTATGTCTGAAACATATATGCCAAGGCACCTACAATTACCACTGCGCCCAATAACTTTGAAATATTTTTTTTCAACTCAATGCCTTTTTATTTTTTAAATCAACGAAAACTTCCCGACAGGGCAGTGATCTTCCGTTACCGTATCACGAAGAAGCTTTTTTCTGTCTGCATGATGCGGACTGTGGCACTTATTACAATCAAGAGCCTCTAGTTCCGCACTCATTTTCGACTCAGGCTCATGACATTTATAGCACAACTCAGAAACAGTGTGCGTTATAATAGCCGCAGGCTTTGAGCGTTTCGGAGCGTGACATACCGAACAAGCTCCCATATTAAAAGGCGGATGGCCGTACTTTTTAAAAGGTTTTAGCGCTTTTGGCAGCTCATCTTGATTTATCTCGTTAGTAGAGCCCGTATTTGCTTCTATATATTCAACACTCATCTCTTCAAGAGTCCTAGGGTCTCCATGCTTTGCCTTGCTAAGATCTATAGCAATGTTTTTTGAGATACTCCCAAGACGCATAAGCTTCTCACCCACACCAAAACTTATAAACAACACTGCAAAGATGACTACCGCGCCGGCTATTATAGCCGACTTAATGTATTTTTTTTCCATCATCAATCCCTAATGCTCTTTACTTTGTTCATCATGCGCCTCTTCGGGAGCAGGAGGCAGATGTTTTTCTAGCTGATAGTGACCGACATGCTTATGACAATCAACACACTTAGCATTCTCTTTTTTACCTTCATGATTGGTAACTACAAGTTTTTTTGCAAAATACGCCTTATGCGCAGTGTATGCTTTTTTATTCGGCTTTGTTCCCAAAAGCAGATTTTCATGGCAATGCAAACATGCAGAGTCATAAACCCAGTTGCGTCTCTCTTCACGGCGCTCATGCCAGTCAATCTTTGATGTGTCGTGCGTAGTTTCAACCCACACATCCCAAAGACCCGTTCTTACCTTTTGTATCATATACCCCATAGTTGACTCATGAGGAAGATGGCAATCCGCACATGTTGCCATAACACCGCTATCACCGTATCCGCCGTGAACATCGTTTCTATAAGCCGCCGCCATAGGTTTCATAGAGTGACATGAACCGCAAAAATTGACATCCGATGTATATTTAACTGCCACAACAGTAAAAAAAGATGTCGCCATACCTATAACGACACCGACTACAACCATACCTACAATAACCCAAATACCAAAAGAGTATCTCTTTTTTGTTTTTATGTTATCCGTTATATTTTTTTCTTCCATTTGTACATCCTTAAATGGAATTATTAACATTTCTTTATTAATTTAAACTAAATTTATTACAAAAGAACGGTTTTTGTTTAAATGTGATTTTATTATAATAATTTTCATCTAAAATATAACTTTTTTGTATAATAAATCATTATAAAAAATAATAAATAACTCGCTTCATTTTTAAGAAATTAATTTACTAACTACTGATATAATTGCCTAATAGCTCAGATAATAAAGTAAGGAGTCAGTAATGAAAAAAACATTACTTGTAATTGCCACACAGTGTCTATTGGTTTTGGGGTCGGCACATGCTGCAGAAAAAATGGATATGAACAAACAAGCTTTTATGTCGGTAAAAGTAAAAGCCGAAAAAGGGGACGCAAATAGCCAGTTTGCACTCGGCGGTATGTACTATCAGGGGATTGTTACGACAAAAGACCATGCTATGGCTGCTCAACTATATAAAAAAGCCGTAGAACAAGGACATGTAAAAGCAATGTATAACCTCGGTGTTATGTACCAAAAAGGTGACGGCGTTACACAAGACAACAAAGAAGCAATCTCTCTCTTTACAAAAGCTGCAAATAGCGGTGACCAAAAATCTGCTCTTCATCTAGCAGACCTCTACTATGTCGGTGACGGTATAGAAAAGGATTATGTAAAAGCTTTTCCTCTATATAAGCAAGTGGCGGATGCGGGGTATCCTCTAGCTCAATATAAAGTCGGAACTATGTACAAAGATGGCTTAGGCGTTGCAAAAGATGCGGCAAAAGCAAAAGAGTACTTAGGCAAATCTGCAATGCAAAGCTGCGGAGAGTCACAGTACATACTCGGTAGAATGTACTTAGAGGGAGACGGTGTCGAGAAAAACAAAAAAGAGGCAGAAGATCTCTTAAAAGATGCCTACCTCAACGGGAAAACGGAAGCAAAAATTATTTTAGACAAAGAGCACTGGGAAGCAGAACCTGCAAAAGCAACCCTACCTGAGGAGTAATAGATGAAAAAAACATTACTTATTTTAGCTTCTGTTGCTTCCATAGCTTCTGCAACACAGCTTTTTGACAAATGTGCAGCTTGTCACGGTAAAAAAGGGGAAAGACACTCTCAGAACCTGACAAAAAGCATTGCGGGAATGAAAGCAGACGAAATAACTAAAATCCTAAAAGAGTATAGAGAAGGAAAAAGAAACACTTACGGTCTTGGCACTATGATGAACGGGCAAGCCGCTAAACTATCCGATGAAGATATAAGCACATTGGCAAAACATATCTCATCGCTTCCTGCAGTGGTAGAGACTGCGCCTAAACCAAAATTGGTAAAAGATATGACCACGGAAGAGATTTTTCAAAGATGCGGCATATGTCACGGCGATAAAGGACAAAAAAAGTCACTCGGAGTAAGCAGACCTATTGCAGGAATGAGCGCTGCAGAAGTAGTAAAAGACCTACAAGAGTATAAAGCAGGCAAAAGGAACACTTACGGCCAAGGCATTATGATGCAAGGTCAAGCTACAAAGCTTAGCGATGAGCAGATGAAAGCAATTGCTGTACTTATTGAGTCACTTCCTCCTGTTAAAACACAAGAACAAAAAAACGCTGAAGAAAAAGCAAAAAAAATAACTCAAGAAGAGATAGAGTACAACAACTTTATGGAGGAATATTTTAGAACTAGCAAAAACCCAAACGAAACTTTTGAAGCAGCAAAAAAAAGATATGAAGAACAGAAAAAAATATTAAAGGAAAATAAATGAATAAAATCTCAATTTCACTAGGCGTTGCCGCACTGCTTATAATGTCAGGCTGCGGCGATAAACCAAAAGAGCAAGAGCAAAACACTACCGCTCCTGCTCAAAAAGAACAAAGCGCCCAAGCTCCTCAGAGTATGTACGGTGTACCTGCAACACAAGAACAAGCAGCACAAGAACAAGCAGTAGCGCCTTCTGATGCAAACGCACAGTTAAACACTCAGCATGTAGCTAAAGTTTTAGAAACTATGAACAGCGGCGGTTATACTTACGCTAAAGTAGATGAAGCAGGTGCTACCTACTGGATAGCAGGTCCTCAGGCAAATATCACTAAGGGAAGTAATATCTCTTTTCTTGAGCAGATGCTTATGCAGGATTTTACAAGCAAGTCATTAAACAGAACTTTTGATCAAATACTATTTGTAAGCGCCATAGTCCCTACCGACAAAACTGCCGCAAGTGCCGCTGCACCTATGCAGACTCTACCTGTTGCT
>JAUPKZ010000064.1 GCA_030837195.1 Campylobacterota bacterium | reverse complement strand
GCAAAATGAGCAAAGCCCATCTTGCTACGCTTGCCGCTATGACACTAAAGCTTGCCTCGAATGAGGCAGAAACTTGTTTTATAACGCAAAATGAGCAAAACTTTAGTCTATGCTAAAGAGAACCTCATCTTGCTTTGATTGACATATTTGGCAAATATGATAGTCACTTTTTAAAAGCTCTATTTCCGACTTCATCAACTCTTCCAAGTCAACACTCGAGTCATAAACTTCAACAACTTCTAAAAGTGTATCTTCACTTTTTTCATAAACACCATCAGAGATGAAAAATTCTATATCTTCATCCACTTCAAGCATAAACTCTTCAGCACAAACATCACAATTTGCTTCTACTTTTCCACTCAATTTTGCTTTTAACAAAATTAATTTATCGGCATCATACTGCAAAAAACCTTTAAAAGTTATTTCATCAGATTTAACTTCAAATTCTAATGGTATTTTACCGACTTTTCGTAATAATATTTTCATTTAAGCCCTTAAAAGCTTAGACAAACTAGCAAATCTCTCTTGTAGAGAAAAAGAATGCAATCTCAACGGCAGCATTTTCAAGTGAATCGCTTCCATGAACAGCATTTGCATCGATATTTTGAGCGAAATCTGCACGGATAGTGCCTGCTTCAGCCTCTTTTGGGTTAGTTGCACCCATTAATTTACGATTTTTGCTCACGGCATTTTCGCCCTCAAGCACAGAGACAACAACTGGGCCGCTAATCATAAAATCAACAAGATCACGGAAAAATGGTCTCTCAGAGTGAACTGCATAAAAAGCCTCGGCATCTGCACGAGAAAGCTGCATTTTTTTAGTTGCTGCTATTCTAAGACCATTACTCTCAAAACGATCTAAAATTTTACCGATAACACCTTTAGCAACGGCATCAGGTTTTATTATTGATAGTGTGCGTTCCATCAAATCTCCTATTAAATACATAAAATTAAGTCGCAATTGTATCTAAAAAAGAATATAAATTAAATTAAAAGAGTGATTTTTTTACTAAAGATAGGAAAAAGTCACAAAAAGTAAATTTTGTGACTTTTAAAAAGAGTATATTATGCTACTACGGCTTTGCCGATTCCACGCATATCATCAGTAATGTCTTCGCGATGCGCAGGACTCTCGCCTACAACATCCCAAGTAATACATCCCTCAGTAGGACATGCAGTAGCACATGCCGGCTCGTCATGGTATCCAACACACTCTACACATTTATTACCATATACATAATAAGTATCATTCCCAGTCGGGTTATCATCTTCATCAACAATTGCTTCTACCGGACACTCATCTATACAAGCGCCACAGTTAATACATGTATCACCAATAACTACTGCCATTAGGATTCTCCTAGTTTTTTATTTTCGTGGTAAGTTTAACCAAAGATTTTTAAACAGAGCTAAAATATCTTTTTTAAAAGCACAATTATTTAAAATTGTTACCTTTTTTTATCACTTATGGTTAAATACCTAAGTATTTTTTTATCTCATCGACTCTATTTGTCTTTTCCCATGTAAAATCGCTATCTTCTCTTCCAAAATGCCCGTAAGCTGCAGTTTTTCTATATATAGGGCGAAGCAGATCCAGCGTAGTGATTATACCTTTTGGAGATAGATCAAATAGCTCTTTAACGCAAGCTTCTATCTTCTCTTCACTTACTTTAGCGCTCCCATGTGCGTCAATCATGATGGAAACCGGCTTTGCAACGCCTATGGCATATGCAATTTGAATAGTTACTTTCTCGCATGCTCCGGCAGCAACTAGATTTTTAGCGACCCATCTTGCGGCATATGCGGCGCTTCTATCTACTTTTGTAGGATCTTTTCCGCTAAATGCACCGCCACCGTGAGGACAACTTCCGCCGTAAGTGTCAACTATGATTTTTCTACCCGTAAGCCCTGCGTCGCCTTGCGGTCCGCCTATAACAAACTTTCCGGTCGGGTTTATATGAAAAATAGTTTTTTCATTCATCATATTTGCAGGAATAACATATTTTATAACCTCTTGAATGACATCTTCATGGATTTTAGCCTGAGAGACATCGGGCGCATGCTGTGTAGAGATTACAACCGTCTCTACATATACCGGTTTTGAATCTACATATTTTACGCTTACTTGCGCTTTTCCATCAGGGCGGAGATAAGGTATAATCCCCTCTTTTCGAACTTCCGCAAGCCGCTTAGTCAAACGATGTGCAAGATATATCGGAAGCGGCATAAAAACATCTGTTTCACTACACGCATATCCAAACATAAGACCCTGATCTCCTGCCCCTATGTCGCCGCTTATTTGATCAACTCCTTGATTTATATCCGGAGATTGCTCGCCTATGCCGTTTAAGACGGCAGCTGCACGATAGTCAAACCCGTATGTGGCATCCGTATATCCTATCTCTTGGATAACTTTTCTGGCAATCTCCTGCATAGGGGCGTATGCCGTTGTTTTAAGCTCGCCTGCAATTACACAAAAACCGTTTGATACCAAAGTCTCGCACGCGACTCGCGCCGAAGTATCATGCTCAATAATATAATCCAAAATTGCATCGCTAATCTGATCAGCCATCTTGTCTGGATGCCCTTCTGTTACAGACTCTGAAGTAAATATATACTCTTTTGTCATCGATTTTCCTTATTTAAAATTAGCTCCATAAACCGCTGAAAGTATAGCAAAAAATGTATTATTAAACATATTGCGCCTTAATTACTAAAATTAATAAAAAAGATTAGAAATTCATTAATTAATTTTGGCTAAAATTGTCAAATATAAAAAATACATAAATTAAGGATTTCAATATGTTAGTAACAAAACCCGCACCTGATTTTACGGCTAAGGCAGTACTTGCCGATGGTTCAATAGTAGATAATTTTAAATTGTCGGAAAACTTCGGCTCAAAAGGAACAGTTCTATTTTTTTATCCTTTAGATTTTACATTTGTATGTCCGTCTGAAATCATAGCTTTTTCTCATAGAATAGAGGAATTTAAAGCAAGAGGCGTAAATGTTATAGGTGTATCGGTTGATAGCCAATATTCACACTTTGCATGGAGAGAGACCCCTGTAAATAACGGTGGAATCGGTAGAATCAAATACCCTCTAGTTGCAGACTTAACTAAACAAATCTCAAGAGATTATGATGTGCTTTTTGGTGAGTCTGTTGCGCTTAGAGGCTCATTTTTGATAGACGGCAAAGGCATAATCCGTCATGCGGTTATAAATGACCTGCCTCTTGGAAGAAACATAGATGAGATGATAAGAATGGTTGATGCAATGCAGTTTACGGATGAGCATGGCGAAGTTTGTGCTGCAGGATGGCAAAAGGGCGATGAAGGTATGAAAGCATCGACACAAGGCGTTGCCGAATATTTGGCAAAAAATAGCGACAAACTATAAAAAATCTTTAGAATGAGCTTTTTTAAGCCATTCTAAACTTATATGGCATTTTTTTATAGTAGAATATACTTATGAAAATCATTGTAGCGATTATTTTTCTTTTTACATCACTTCTCGCCGATGAGATAAAAGAGTTGCGAGTCGGTATTTATAACAATCCCCCGAAAATATTTTTAGAAGATGAGAAACCGTCGGGTTTTTTTGTCGATATCATAAACGAAATAGCATCAAAAGAGAATTGGCGGCTTACTTTTGTAGAGTGTGAATGGGAAGAGTGTCTCAATAAGCTTAAAAAAGGCGAGCTTGACATTATGCCGGATGTTGCATTTTCAGTACAAAGAGCAGGTGAATTTAACTTTAATAAAGAAGTGGTATTGGTTAGCCATTCAGTGGTTTTTTCAAATAAAAAAAGTGATATATCATCCGTGATGGACTTAAACAACAAAAAAATAGCTCTTCTTAAAAATAGTATTCAGCATACTCAGTTTATAGACTTTATAAGCAACTTCGGAATAAAAGTCGATTATGTGTTTACAAACAGTTTTGAAGAGGCTTTTATGTTGGTAAACTCTATGGAAGCCGATGCTGTTGCTACAAGTAAATATTTCGGGGAATATAGCAAGATAAAGTTTAAAAATATCACAGAAACTCCTATAGTTCTCTACTCTGCGCCTCTGAAATTTGCATTTTGCAAAGATGTAAATAATAGCGATATCATAAATAAAATAGACAAGCATATCTTAGAGTTTAAAAAAAGCTCCGATTCTATACTGCAAAGAGCAACAAAAAGATATCTTGTTCAAGCGAACGACAAACTCCCATCTTGGTTTTATAAAGCAGTTCTGAGCGTTATCTCGATAATAATTTTTCTTGTGACACTGATTGCATTTTTCAAGTATATGTTAAACAAAAAAACAAAAGAGTCGCTTGAAAAATCAAATGAGGTTATAGAGCTTCAAAAAGCAAAAGTAAATGATTATAAAAATATGCTATTTGCTCTCATATCTATGGTAGAACAAAGAGATAACTATACGGCAGGACACTCACAAAGAGTAGCAAACTATTCCGTTCTTATCGCCAAGGAGATGGGATATAGCGATGCGGATTGCGAGCTTTTGCATGAAGCATCCATTCTTCATGATATAGGAAAGATTGCCATACCTGATGCTATTTTACTAAAGCCAGAAAAACTAACCGCACTCGAGTACAATATAATTAAAGAGCATATTAATGTCGGGTTAAAAATGCTTCAAGATCTTCCTATGTATAAAAATATTTTAAACATAATGAAACACCATCATGAAAAATATAACGGAAGCGGATATCCTTATCAAATAAGCAAAAACGAGATTCCTCCATTGTCCAGAATTATGATGGTTGCAGATGCATTTGATGCTATGACGACAAACAGAATATATAAACACAAAAAGAGCGTAAGCGAAGCACTTGAAGAGATAGCCTCTTTAAATAAAATTCATTTTCATCCTGAAGTTGTCGAAGCAGCCTTAAAGGCTCTTGCAACCGTAGATATTTCTAGCGATGTCAGCCAAAAACCTACAACACTCCTTGAAGAGCAGAGATTTGTATATTTTTACAAAGATGCACTAACTAACTTATATAATGTAAAATTTTTAGAAACTACCCTAGTCGGCAATACCGACGCCGCAAAATATAAGCAGATACTTATTATCTCGCTACATAAATTTGACATCTACAATAAAAAATATGGCTGGGAAAGCGGTGATGAAGTTTTAAAAGCATTTGCAACACTTCTGTCTGCTCTTTTTGAAAAACATCTTATATTTAGAGTCAGAGCTAATGACTTTATTATTTTACTAGAAGATAATTTTGACTCTCAAGAGCAAAGAAACAAGATAGCGGATTTTGTAGAAGAAAAAGAGATAGAGTTTGATGCTTATACATATGACCTAAAAAGCAATGGAATATACTCATACGAACTTTTAAAGAAATTTTTGTAGTATTACTATTTTTAATGTAAAATACTCTAATACAACAAAAAAGAGAGAAAAAGGGTATTTATGAAAACATTAATATTTTTACTTTTAATTGGAATATCGCTTATTGCTTCTGAGCAAAAAGAGGTGCCTAGCTATATTATTGATGCTAAAAACTACAATCTAATAGACTCAAAGAAAGCATTTTTTATTATTAATAGCCGTAAATACGGAACAATGCAAGATCATTTTGCATTTGCCAAAGAAGAAGATGCAAAAGAGCATGTAGAGAAGTACGGCGGCAGTGTCGTGGATTATGAAACATACATAAAAAGTCAAGACAACAACGGTACAAAGTAGCATATATGCTACTTTTTTATAAACTCCAGAGCTTTTTTATTGACAAAAACAATGCTTCTCCAATCTTTTTTTGGCGGTATAAGGATTAATCTTTTTGGGTTTTGAGCTCTTGATATTGCAACATAAAATTGCGAAGGTGCAAAAATCTCGTCTGTTTGTATAATCAAATCCTCGATGCTCATACCTTGAGATTTATGAATAGTAATAGCATATGAGAGTTTTACCGGGTACTGATAAATGCTAAATAGATTCTCTTCTTGTACCTCTTTTTTGCCATTTAAATTTTTTTCTACCCATACACTTTTACTTTGTGCCGTCTGCTCTAGCTTTATAATAACACCACTGCTTTTTTGCACATAAATAAAAGTAGCGTCTATATTTACTATAATGCCCTTTTCACCATTATAGTAATTCCAAGAATTTCTGCTAAATAGAACTGAGGCTCCGATTTTTAACTCTAAAACTTTTTCTATTCTTGCATCCTCAAAAAATCGCTCTATTTCTGCATCTTTTACATTTTTTTGATGTAGTATGATGCGAGCCTCTTTTACAAACAAGTCGCCTTCTAAATAGTTAAGCTGCGCTTTATTGTGATTTGAAGCGGAGATATTTTTGCCGTATAAAAAAGTATGGTTACTTACATCTTGCGGTAATGGCGTAAGAAAAGCCTCTAGCGCATACATAATCTCTTTGTTAATGTTGCCGACTCTTATGTGTGAGAGGAGTTCTATAAATGCAATATCATCCGTTCTATAAATATGCGTAAGCTCTATGGTGTGAAAATTAAATCTCTGCCATGCCACAGACTCAAAAGCAAATCTAACTTCACCGTACCCTCTTACAACAGGCGGCAGTTGCAAAAAATCTCCGACAACTAAAATCGCACCTTTATATGAAGCTTGCATAAGTCTAAGCTCTATCATCTCAAAAAGGGCATCACCTACCATAGATATCTCATCTATGACCACAAGACTCATCTCCAAAATAAGTTTTTTAACTTTTTTACTTATCTCAAATTTTTTGTTTTGCTCTAACTCTGTTTTACTTCCTGCTATGCCAAAATCAAAAAAACTATGCAGTGTCTGTCCGCCTATAAGCGTTGCAGCCATTCCCGTAGAAGCAAGTTTCGCAACCTTTTTGGCATCTTGTTCATATGCTTCTATGATGGCTCTTGTTATGGTTGTTTTTCCGACTCCTGCACCGCCTGTTAAAAAAACATTTTCCCTATCACTTAATCTTTTAATAATTTCTTTACTATAATTCATAACAAATTATACTTAAAAAGTAGGCGGATATAAATGCAAAGAATACTGATTGTAGAAGATAACAAAACTCTTGCAAAACTAATAGCAAAAAAGATAAGTTTTGAGCTTGATTTTGAAGTTGATGTAGCATACAATCTTGCTGAAGCTAAACTTTTTTTGAACAGATACAACTACTTTTTAACCCTACTTGACATAAACCTTCCCGATGCGCCAAACGGAGAAATTATAGATTATGTTTTAGATAAAAAAAATCGTGCAATAGTTCTAAGCGGAAATATAAGCAAAGAATTTAGAAACAAAGTTTTACAAAAAAATATTATCGACTATGTAAATAAAAGCGGAGTAAACGATATAAATTATATCATTCAAACTATAAAAAGGCTACAAAAAAACCAAAATCATACCATTTTAGTTGTTGATGACTCAGTTGTATTTAGAAAGCATATGCAAGGGATGCTTGAAAATATGTTTTTTAAAGTTATAACCGTTGCACATGGAGAAGAGGCTCTTGGCATACTAAGCACAAATCAAAACATCAGCCTTATTTTAACAGACTACCATATGCCGGTTATGGATGGTTTAGAGCTTACAAACGAAATAAGAAAAAACTATACAAAAAATGACTTAACTATAATAACCGTTTCAAACGACAATGATGAAGAGATAACTGCACTTTTTTTAAAGAGCGGAGCAAACGACTATATCAAAAAACCGTTTTCAAAAGAAGAGTTTTCATGCCGTATAAACAACTCAATAGAGGCACTGGAAAATATCCATACTATAACAAATCATGCAAATCGTGATTTTTTAACGGGTCTGCACAATAGAAGATATTTTTATGAACATGCTACAAAATATTTTGAAGAAGCACTGCAGAATGGACAAAATTTTGCAATTGCCATCATAGATATTGATCATTTTAAAAAAATAAACGACACTTTCGGGCATGACAGCGGAGATGAGGCCATTATAACTCTGGCGGATATTTTAAGAACAAGTACAACAAAGGATGATTTAGTAGCAAGATTTGGTGGTGAAGAATTTTGTGTTTTACTAAAAAATATATCTGCCGATAAAGCGCTAGAAGTTTTTGAACGCATTAGAGAGAGCGTTAAATCCTCTATAACTAAGGGAAGCAAAGATGAAGAGATACGATACACTATATCTGCAGGAGTTATAACTCATCCACAAGATACGCTAGAAGAGAGCATCAGTGAGGCAGATATGCTTCTTTACAACGCAAAACAAAATGGAAGAAACCGTATAGTTAATAACTAATATTTACTCTAAAATTATGATAGAACCAAAGGGTATATCGGCTATATTTTTAGATATCCATTTGACTTCATAGTTTGGCTCGTAAGAGGGAAAGAAGCCTTTTAAATCGCTAAAATATAGCAATATTTTTACATCATCCATATTTTGTTCTATAAACTCAAAAACCGCTCTAAAATCGGTTGCGCCGCCGCCTTTTACATAAACTTCTACTTCATCACCGCTATAAAATGTTTGGTGTGAGCGAATCTTATCATCACACACCAAAAGTGTTATCTCATAGTTTTGTATAGTAGTAGTTAGATAGTTTAGCTCATCTATAAACTCGCCGAGCAAAACTTCATCTATAGAACCTGAACTATCTATAGCAACGACTATTTTAAATCTATCACTGATACAAGAGGGCAGATAAATATCTTTATATAGAAGTTTTTTACTAGGGGGCATAAGGGTATAGTTGTCTTTATGAAATCTCTCTAATGCAGATTTTAACTCATCCCTCCAGTTGATTTTACCATCTTTTTTAAGTTTAAAAAATCTATTTACAGACTCTATCTTCTCGCCGCTTTGCAGTTCCTCTTCAAGCAGAGATTTTGCAAACTCGTCAAACAGCTGCTCTTCTAGTATAGAGTCTTGATTGGCTTCATCTCTTTTTATGTCTTCTATGTTGTCAGCTTCATACTCTAGCTCATCTCTTAAAATATCCTCTTTGAGATGTGCATAAATCTCTTCTGCATACATACCGCTAAATCTTTTTGAGTAGTTTGCACCATGTGGCATAGTTAAGTTATTTTCAACGAGCATATCATTTATGGCATAGTCGGTTGCTAACTGCCAAAGCCAAGAACTTCTGTTGTTTTTTCTACTTTCATAAGAGAGTGCCGCATGCATTGCACCGTTTGCAAGAACCGTCTCCATCTCAAATGTCTCAAGCAAATCCAAAAATTCGCCGTTATACTCTTGAAGCAAGTGTTCCAAAGAACGGATATTTTAAAAGGAGAAGTGACTTTGCTTGAGATATTTTGTTAGATAGATTTGACATTGTTGCTTTTAAAAAGAGGCTCTAAAAGCCTCCTTTATTTCATACTCTTTTTTAAATCTTTTATAAATTCGGTTATATCGTCATGAAGCGCTTGAAGATCCTCTTCGTGTGCTACTTCATCTGCAAGTATCTGAGATACTATATCGTAAGTAACTATATCTTTGCCTTTTGTAAGCTCAAGAAGCCCCGAGTATGTGTTTATGGCACACTGTTCGCCTTTTATGGCATCTTTTAGTATAGATACTACATCAAAATCTTTTGGCTCATCATAACCGCAATTACTCTTTTTCATCCACTCTTTTGGGCTTAAAAGAGGTGTGCCCCCAAGTTGGATAATACGATCGGCAAGCATAGTAGCATGTCTTAACTCATCTGCGGCATGTTGGTTTAACTCAACGATGGCGGCATCTTTCATAATACCCTTTATAACTTTACTCTCGATAAAATACTGATAATGTGCAAGCCATTCATCTGCATACGCTTTGTTGAGAAGCTTAATAATTTCCGAAATCTCTAAACCTTTTATGATAGAATTACCGACTCTTGCCATCTTCAACTCCTAAAGTTATAAATTTACTACATAGTACTCTTAAATTGATTAATATTGTTTTAAAAACATAGGCTACGCTAAAAGATAAGAAAATCTCTCAACCCATTTTTTAAAAACATCTAAATGCTCAGTATTTACGCCGCTTCTTTGTAAATCTTGCACTATCTTTAGTGCAAATTCGCTCTTTAATTCAAGTGTATAGTTTAGCAGATTTTCTAGCCTCTCATCTGAGCTATTTTTCAAAAATGCACTTACTATCCCGCTAGAGAGTGCAAACAAAACATCAACCTCATCACTATACTCTTTGCTTTCTCCATTTAGTATATCTTCGATATTTGGCAGCCTGTCCATAACCTTACAAAAAGACAAGAAAGATACTGCCACATCTTTTCCGACTGCTCCGCCAATAGTATCTAGGATAAGCTCTTTTCTTATATTGCTTCTTAAGATACTATCTACAAACTCCCAACTTCTTGGTGTTGCAAAGCTTTTTACATCGCTTCTTGCATCAAATGTAAAGAGATGTTCGCTCTTAAATGATATATAAGCTATCACTCTTGCATCTATACCTGACATATAAGCCCAATGACGCCAATCTTGCACATCTACACTCATCTCAAAATGAACAAACCTATTTGCCAAAGGTGTTGGCATACGGTATGTAACGCCTCGATCTCCCTCTCTGTTTCCTGCTGCCACTATTGCCCAGCCTGATGGCAGTTCATATTCGCCGACTCTTCTATCTAGTATAAGCTGATAAGCGGAAGCCTGAACACTAGGAGCGGCGGAGTTTAGCTCATCTAAAAAGAGTATCCCTTCCCCCTCTTTTGGTAAAAAAGCAGGAGGCGCCCATAGTGCCGTATGTGACTCTCTATCGTAAAAAGGGATGCCTTTTAAGTCTGTTGGATCCATTAATGCAAGCCTTAAATCTATAAAACCTATGCCCCTACTCTTTGCTATCTGTTTCACGATAGAGCTTTTTCCTATCCCAGGTGCTCCCCATAAAAATGTCGGAACTTTTTGCTCTACTAAAGAGTTTATAATCTCTATCAATTCCGTTGCTCTCATATCTGCCATCCTATATTTTCTATCTGTATATGTTTACCAAAAGCAGGATTTTGTTTTACCTCTTTTGCTACTCTTGAGTCAAGCTGCAACTGGTACAAAACCTCAATAGGCGTACTCTCATTTTGTGCCAATGCTCTTAATATGTCTATATCCGCACTATAATATAAAGCACTTAATATCTCATGCGGTGTGGAAGGATTTTGCGAGAGTGCATAATGGTTTGGCTCATTTTTATAACCCTCTTGCAGTATCTCTTTTGGAGTTATGGGGTTTTTATATAGCTCTAGAGTTACTCTTGTATCGTTTCTTTTTAGTAAAAGCTCTAATACTTCACTACACAAAGCACTATTTGAAGCTAGATTTATATCTATATCTATGTTATTTAACTCTACTAGAGCTTTTTGCATATCAAACGAAAGTGAACTATTTAGTGCCAAGACTTGCGAGAATCCAGCTAAAAGCAATTTAAATATGACTTCATTTAGGGCTATATTTTTAGCTATATTTTGCATATAAAGGTTATTTTCTATCATCTTTGTTGCTATATCTAAAGATAGGTTTTTACTATATGACAATGCTTCTATAACGCTATCTTTTGCATCGTCAAATAACATCTTTTGCAGCTCTTCATCACAATCATCTCTCATTGCAACAACTCTTTTTATGTTTGCATCTTTGCTTTTTATAAAGTTTTCAAGCACACTCTTTGGAGTATTTGGATGTGACGCTATGATAGACAATATATTTATATTTGAGCGCGTAGGCTCTAGCTTTGCAATAGCTTCAATGAGCTTTGGAGAATCCGTTTGCGCAATGAGATGTATAAGTCCGCTTGTCGCATACTGTACATTATGATTTCTTTCTATATCTTTATAAAAACGCAAGATGATAGCGGCACTTACATCGCGGTTAGAGTCATTTTCAAAAAAATCTTCTCTACCCCAACTATACATCTCTAAAAGTTTAAAAAAAAGCTCGTCTGAAATAGTAGTGTTTTGTATAAAACTCTTTAATCTCTCTTTATTGCGGCTAAGTTTTAAACTCATAAGCAATGTGTTTGAGTCTATGTATTTACCCATTTCTCTCTCAAAAAGATCAATGGAGATAAACTCAAGAGCAGGTGCATACTGTTTATATAATTCATCGCTCTTTATCTGTTCATAAGGCGTCATCATCTTGCCCTCAACTACAAGCGATACACGCTCGCTATACTCGCTAAGAACATCTACTTTATGAAATTTCATCTGTGATAAAAACTCATCATCACTAAAAGCACGACTCTTACCAAAAAGAAGTATTGTTTTATTTTGCAACTCTTTTAAATTCATAAAACTATTATAACACCGGTTATTTAACATTTGTACTTTTGAGTTATAATCAAGCAACATAAAATAGGAGTTACCATGAAAATATATGCGCCATGGGAGAGAGCATTTAACAAAATAGCCACCCCTTTTGAACATTTTATACATGCTCAAACAACTACGGGGCTTATCCTTATGGGAATGACCGTCATTGCTCTGTTATTGGCAAATTCAGCATTTAGTGATGAATATTTGCATTTTTTTCATACATACTTAAGCATAGAAGTAGGAGCTTTTAAACTCTCTCACTCTATCCACCACTGGATAAACGATGCTTTGATGGCGATATTTTTCTTCATTATAGGACTTGAAATAAAAAGGGAAATAACGGTAGGAGAACTCTCAAATATAAAAGTTGCCATACTGCCCATTTTAGCTGCAATCGGCGGTATGATATTTCCTGCTCTTATATACAGCTCTATAAATTTAGGAGGCGAAGGCGCTGGAGGATGGGGCATACCTATGGCAACAGATATAGCATTTGCCATAAGCGCATTAGTTTTACTAAGAAATAGAGTTTCAGCTTCACTTGTCACATTTTTAGTTGCTCTTGCCATCGTAGATGACTTGGGCGCCGTTGTGGTTATCGCGCTTTTTTATACCAATGAGATTCATCTTTTATCGCTCGGTATGGCGGGATTGGCTTTTTTGGTTATGGTTGCATTTAACAGATTCGGCATTCATGCGGTGCTTCCATACTTTATAGTAGGGCTGATTATGTGGTTTTTTATGCTTGAGTCCGGAGTTCACGCAACTATAGCCGGAGTTATAGGTGCTATGGCGATACCTACAAAACCAAAATATGAACCTACTTCTCTCTCGCAACACGCAAAAAGTCTTATAAATGAGTACGACACTTACGAAGTAGGCGAAAACTACACGCTACATGAAAAACAAAAAGCAATACTTCAAAATATAAAAGATCGCATAGATGCAGTCGGCTCGCCTTCTGCTAGGCTTGAACATTCACTGCATTTACCGGTGAGCTTAGTCGTTATCCCTCTTTTTGCACTTGCAAATGCTGGAATTGCAATAGACTTTTCCTCTATAGGTGAAGCTATCACTCAAAATATCTCTTTGGGAATTATTTTTGGGCTGGTTTTTGGAAAAGTTATAGGCATAGCCGGAGTTGCATATCTGGCTATAAAGCTAAAAATTGCCTCTATGCCTCAAAACACTTCTATGAGTCAGATTTTGGGAGTCTCTTTTTTAGGCGGTATAGGTTTTACTATGTCCATATTTGTCGCCGATTTGGCATTTGCAGGAAACGAAGCTCTCATTTTTCAGGCAAAAGTAGGTATTTTATGCGCATCTTTATGCGCAGGGCTTATGGGCTATTTATGGCTTAGATTTATAGCAAAAAGCTCCTATGAAGAGTAGCTTACTCTAACTCCGCTAGCTTTTGCTCATACTCTTTTGTTATCTTATCTAGTTTATCGTGCAGAACTTCAAGCTTATCAAAGCTCTCATCTATTTGAGCTTGAAGCAGTGAGATAGCTTTTGATAAATCTATAACTTTTTTACTCTCAAGCGCATTTGAAGCTTCTAAAAGTTCACTGTTTTGATTCTCTAAAAGCTCCTCTTTTTTCATTATCTCATTTTCTAGTTTTTCTATCTCTTTTTTTAGAGGCGAAATAATTTTGCTTCTCTCTTGAACTAAAGATGCACGAGCTTTTTTGTTTTCTTGGTAGCTTGATTTTTGAGGCTCTTTTTGTTTTTGCTCATTTTCCTCTTCATCCCATCCTATCTTCTCTAAAAACTCATCATAACTACCGTCAAATAAAAATGCACCCTCTTTGGCAAATACTATAAGTCTTGTCGCAACTCTTCTTAGCAGCTCTTCTGAGTGGGTAACTATGATGCTAGAGCCTTCAAACCTCTGCAGGGCTTCTATGAGCGACTCTATGGACTCCATATCAAGGTGGTTCGTAGGTTCATCCAAAAATAGCAGATTTACGCTTTTTGCTAAAATTTGCCCTAGCATTACACGGCTTTTCTCCCCTCCTGAGAGCAAAGAAACCTTCTTCTCGGCACTCTCACCGCTAAACATCATAGCGCCGCAAATAGCTCTGATGGTGGCATAAGGGAGCTTTGGACTTGCGGAGTATATCTCGTCTATGATTGTATTGTCCAAATTTAGTCTATTTATGTTTGTCTGCCCAAAATGTGCCGACACTATTGAGGGATGAGAGTTTATAGTTCCACTAAGCGGCTTTAGCTCTGTTGCTATTACATTTAAAAGGGTTGATTTTCCTTTACCGTTTTTACCTATAATGGCTAATACCTCACCCTTTGCAAGTGAAAATGAGATGTTTTTAAATAAAATCTTATCCTGCGTATAGCCAAAACTCAAATCTTTTACTTCAAGCATTATCTTAGCAGGAGTTTGTGCATAGTTAAAGTCAAAACAGAGCTCTTTATCATAGCTAAGCTCATCTATAGTGTCCATTTTTTCTAAAAGTTTCATCTTTGACTGTGCAAGTGCGGCAGTAGATGCACGAACTCTATTTTTAGCTATAAACTCCTCTAACTCTTTTTTCTTTTTCTCTTGTGAGAGTCTATCTTTTTCATAAAGCTCGTCATTTGCAGCTAATTGTGCATAAAACTTGTGTGTATTTCCCTCTATAATAGCTAGATTTTTTCGCACAATCCCCATAGTATGAGTAGTTACGCTATCCATAAAATCTCTATCGTGAGTTATAATGATAACTTCACCCTCAAAATTTTTCAAAAATGTTCTAAGCCATCTAAGAGAGAGTATATCAAGATAGTTTGTAGGCTCATCAAGCAGAAGCAGATTTGGTTTTGCTATAAGAAGTTTTGCAAGATTTAGCCTTATTTGATACCCGCCAGAGAAAGAGAGCGGATTTTTTTGCAAGTCATCTTTACTAAAACCTAAACCAAACAGCGTCTTCTCAACTTTATATATATCATACTCTTCATCTTTACCTAAAGCTAGAGCCACCTCTTTTACTATAGTATCTTCACTAAACTCCAAATGTTGCTTTAGAGCGCCTATCTTATACCCTTTTGGTATGATGATCTCTCCGCTATCATAAGGCTCTTCACCCAGTATTATCTTAAAAAGCGTAGATTTTCCGCTCCCGTTTCTACCGACTAAACCTACACGGTTTTTTGAATTTAGTTTAAAATTTAAATCTATAAAAAGAGGATTTGTCGCAAAACTCTTTGAAACATTTACTAACTGTATCATAATGCTATCTCACACTTTGTTTAAATGGCAGAATTATAATGTATAATTCTATTACCGTGACCAATAAACAAAAAAAGGCTTTCCCATTACACCGTTTAACACTCCTATTGCAGAGCAGTTTTGCTCATTTTGCCAAAAAAACAACATAAAAGATATAGAAAAAGCAATAGAGTATTTTGCCGTATTTGGCGGACTCGATGATAAAATAGATACAAATATAGAGCTAAGCATCCTTATAAAAACACTTATTCTTGAGAAGTACAAGATACTGCACCCGTTTATAACAAAGATAACTCACAGCTCCAACATAAACCACTCCATACTGAGTGCCGTTGCTCTGGGAGATGGGCGGATACATTCGGTACTAAAGAGAGCCAAAGTAAGTAGAGATGAGGGAGTAAAAGCTATAGATTTTTTACTAGAATCGGGGCTCATAAGAGAGGAGAAGTCAAAAACAAACGCATTTTTCCAAGAGAACCAAGCAGACGATAAGCTTTTATTTACATTGCCGTTTATGCGTTTTTGGTTTGCTTTTATCTCACCTATATACAAAGGCATTGCACAAGGAAACTATGATGAGTTTGAAGAGAGATTTAAAAACAGAGCCGATGAGTTTGGCGAACTTATCTTTGAACAACTAAGCCTTGAGGTACTAAAGCAAAACTTTGAAGATGTAAAAGAGGCTTCATCTTACTGGAACAAAGATATACAACTCCCTATATATATGAAACTATCAACTAACCAAAGCGTTATAGGGCTTAGTAAATACTCTAAACAAAAGATGAAAAAAGACTCTCTTACAAAACTGCAAAATTTTGCAAAAGAGCTTCATATAAAAAATCCTATATTTGTACTTGTTTCAAAAAACGGCTTCTCAAGTGAGCTAAAGGCGCTAAAGAGTCAAGAAATCCAACTATATAGTATGAAAAATTTTAAATATTTGTGTTAGGTATGATTTAAACCACCAAATAAGTATTTTGCTTGATATAGTAATTGACTAAACTAAATACTCTATTGCTTTTTTGATATCATCCTAATATCATCTCCCTAAATCTGACAAAATAGTTTTGCCCAGTTCTGTCAATCTATACTTTTGCTTTGAGCTTGTTGGTTTTTCCGGTATTGTTAATGCTACGAGTTTATCCTCGATAGCAGGATTTAGATATATTTCTCTAAAGTTTTTTCTGTCGCTAAGCCCTAAAGATAGCATTATTTCATCTCTTGACATTTCACCTTGTATTGCTTTTAACATATTTGTAACTTGAGGGGTGACTTGAGGGGTGACTTGAGGGGTGACTTGAGGGGTCAAGAGCGCATGTTTTTTTGCATAAAATACAATATCAAACCCACTTGTAATGCTAATAGTAGGCATTACTCCACTATATTGTTTTGAACCTTCTATAATTTTTTCTATTCCTCTTCCCCATGATTCTATATATCCGGCTTTGAAAAATGCATTTGCAATGTCAGGATTATGTGGTTCTGAACGGTGTGAACTTAGAAGTTTATCTATATCCCAATTGTTTGGCATAACAGCTGAGTTGTAGATATAGAGTTTATCTTGAAACACTCCTATTTGTATCGGTGTACCGCTTGAGTAGTCTTTATGCACTATGGCATTATGAACCGCTTCCCTTAAGGCATTTTCATCATAATCAAAATGCTCAACCCTACTCACTCCCTCATAAGAAATAATCGCTTTTAAATACTTTGTAAAAAGTAAATCAACTGTTTTTTCAACTTGGTTAAAAAGATTCCCCTCTATTACATCTTGATACAAAATATCAGCAGGTGAGCTAAAATATCCTATCTTTACATAAGCACCAGAAGTCGGTACTTTGTTTGGTTTACCAAAAAGTAGTAATGCCGCTCTTTTGATATAGCCATTTTCTACAAGTCGCAGTTTATCAAGCAGGTCTGCATAGTCTTTTGGGATGTCTTTTTTATCTATTCTTTTTGAATTAAGTGCTTTTTCTTTAAACAGTTCAAAAGTATAAGGGTCAAGATCATCAACCATTGCATAAGGCATCTCTACAGCATCCCAAGTTTTACCATAGTGTCTCAGTAAAAAACTATTTAATGCACTTCCTTTTAGAAGTTGATTTGTTGCACCGCTTCTTTTGTAATAGTAACCTTTATAGTTAATGGGATTAGGATGATACGGCACAACTATTTTAATGATATCTTTTTGCTCTATATCTTCCAAAAATATATCAGGAATGATTCCTAAAATATCGTTTATCTTATTTGGCAAATCTTCAAGGAGTTTTTTGGCATTTGACACACCTACGGCATTGCTATTGTCATCAATACCTATGTAAAGTGTACCGCCATTTGCATTTGCAAAACCGCAAATTTGCTTTAGGTATTCATCTTTCCAGATTTGTTTAAATTCTGTATCTTGTGATTCGTTAAGGTTTAAAGTCATAGCCATTACTTAAATATTAATATCATCTTCCATGCTATCCCAAAAATCGCTATCAAGCTTTTTAATTTCTATTATTTGTTCGGTTTGCATACCTAGAGAATAGTCATAAATATACTTTGCCAACTGTTCGCCGTCAATAAGAACTAATGTGGTATTATTATTTAATTTGCTAGCATATTCAATGGCATTTTTATTAAAATTCGAAGTAGTGATAAATACACCTTTGTTTGATTGTGCAACGGCTAATGCCCCTACAAATTTATTTAAGTCTTCTCTCCCTATTTTAATCTCTCTTTTATATCTTTTAGCCTGGATATAAATTCTTCCAAACCCTAAAACATCCTCTTTGATAATACCGTCTATACCGTTGTCATTTGAGTATTGTGTAACCTCTCCTGAGTTTTGTATCTCTCCGCCATAACCCATTTTTTGCAATAATGCTACTACTAACTTTTCAAATTCTCTAGGTGTTTTGCTGATTATAGTATCAAGTATATCATTATAGATTTTATTTTTTATTTTTTTAAAAGATATATCAATGGTTTCTGATGGTGTCAACTCATCT
>JAUPKZ010000063.1 GCA_030837195.1 Campylobacterota bacterium | reverse complement strand
GTCTAATCCTGCTATAAACTCATCGCATGCATTAGTCAACTCATCAAAATTTTCTTCGGTATTGTGGTAAATGTAAAAAACATTTTTAGCAATTTTTTGTGTAAGCATCCTCTGTTTTCCGGCAATGTTTATAAGAAGGGCATCTTTGGAGTTTTGTTGGTTGAGGTAAATAGTCATACCTATAACATTTGCCATTAAAAAAATGAGCAACGCACCTATAATTTTTATCTTAGTGCTTATTTTGTTTATTTTTATCATAACGATTCCCCTTTGTAGATATCGGTAAGTTTATTTTTGTCTAAAACGATTATTTTTGAGTTTTCTATCTCTATGATAGAGTTTCTTTTGAGCTTGTTAAGAACTCTTGATAGAGTTTCCGGTTGTATGTGCAACATAAAAGAGATCTCATGTCTCTTGAGTGAGTTAAACATCTCTAAATCATCACAAAGCATAAAAGCCACTTTTGCGGTTGCGTCAAAAACAAGTTCTCTGTTTACGACACAGTGAAGCTGTCTTGTTTTTGTAAGTATCTCATTTATAAACTCACTATTTAATATGTTTTTTGCCAAAAATTTACTTTTAAATTCTGCAAAATCAATCTCTAAAACAATGCTCTCTTCCATAAATTCGGCATTGGAAAAACAGTAGATAGCATTTTCTTGTATGGATGTAAGTTCAGATATAAGCGAGTTTTTATGGATATAGTATAAAAATATCTCGTTTTCAAATTTATCGATTTTATATACTTTTAAAAGTCCTGAAACTAAAAAAAGCATTTTATTGTTCATATCGTTTTCATAGTAGAGTATGGAGTTTTTCGGGTATGAGGTAATTTTTGAAATATTTTGTAAAATAAGCAAATTTTCCTCATCAAGAGAGTTGAAAAATGAGAGCCGTTTTATATATTCAATTTTATCGTTCATAAACCACTGCTAAGATTCTTTTTAATATCAAGATTATTTTCTTTTGTATTTTAGCATAAAGTATTTGTTTTTTTGGCATTGTATTTGCTTAAGAAAGAAAGCATATTGAAGGGATGTAATGAATTTTATAGAAGCCTTAAAATTAAAGAGTAAGCTTTTTTTTCTTTTTATTACTATTGCTGTAGGATTGGTCGTCATCGGAATTATTGGGACGCTAAATCTTAACGGTATGAAAAAAAATCTAGACTCACTATATTTTGGTTCATTTGTCCCCGTATTAGAACTAAATACTATTCTTCAAACATACCAAGCAAATCTTATAAATAGCGCACATAAAGCAAAAAGCTCTCAAATCAGTTTAAGCCAGATGGAAGCCGAGATGTCCATGTCTATAAACATAATAGAAAATGAGTGGAAAAGCTATGAATCGCATTATAAAAAAGACGAAGAGGTTGCCTATATAGAGTACGCATCCTCAGAGATAAAAGCTACAAACGACTATTTAAAACTTCTTCTTAGTATGGTTGCGGATGGTGATGGCAATATAAAAAAATTAAATATTGCACATTTTGAAAATAAAATGGAGTATGTAAGCAAGGTAATTAATAAGCTGATAGTTTATGAGATGGAAGTGGCAAAATATGAGAGAAAAAAATTTTTATCGCTTTATAATTCGACACTTTTTAAAATAGGCTCTATTCTTTTTATAGTTATCATTAGCGTGCTTGCAATCTCTTACTATGTTTTTAAAAGTATTCAAAAAGATCAGAGTGCACTTGAGATAGCCGCAAAAAAACTAAAAATTGCAAATAAAAAGTTGGAAAGTGCTTCATATGTGGACTCTTTGACAGGGTTGTATAATAGAAGATATTTTAATATGGTTTACGAGAGAGAGCTAAAGAGAGCAAAAAGAGCACACAGTTATATAACTTTTATGATGTTAGATATAGACTATTTTAAGCAATACAACGACACATATGGACACTTAGAAGGAGATAACGCGCTAAAGAGTGTTGCAAAGGTTTTGCAAGATGCTCTAAAGCGACCGAGCGATTTTGTCTTTAGGCTTGGGGGAGAAGAGTTTGGAATTTTACTCTCGGATACGGATGAAGAAAATAGTGCAACTATGGCACAAACGCTCTGCTCTTTGGTAAAAGAGAAAGCCATAGAACATAGATCTTCAAAAGTTAGCCCGTTTGTAACTGTTTCTATAGGAGTTGCTTGCTGCGTTGCGGATGAGGCTCTAAGTGATGAAATGCTTTTAAGTAAAGCCGATGAGATGTTGTACAGGTGGCTCCGAATACTGGATTCGAACCAGTGGCCAAGTGATTAACAGTCACCTACTCTACCGCTGAGCTAATTCGGAATCTTAAAAAGTGGTGTCAGAGGGGGGACTTGAACCCCCGACCCCCGGCTTATGAGACCAGTGCTCTAACCAGCTGAGCTACCCTGACATCTTTTAAGAGGCAGAATTATATACACTCAAAACTTTAAATAAGCTAAGAAAACAAGAGAATCATTGTTTTAAATATTATTTTTATAGGCTCATCAACTATATTGCTAAAACTATATAAATAAACTTTAGTCTATGTGACTAAGAGTATTGACTTTGTTACCTTTTTTTTGTAGCATTGCGCTTGTAAAAAATATTATTTAAGGAGTTAAAATGAATTTTCAACCATTAGGGAAAAGAGTCCTAGTAAAAAGAGTAGAAGAAGCAAATACTACAAGCAGTGGTATTATTATTCCTGATAATGCACAAGAAAAGCCATCAAAAGGTGAAGTCGTAGCAGTTAGTTCCGAGGTTAGCGAACTATTTTGCAAAGATATAGTGGTTTTTGGAAAGTATGCCGGAAGCGAAGTAGCACTAGAGGGCGAGAAATTTTTAGTAATAAATACAGAAGATATTTTTGGAATAATTAAATAAGGAGTTTTACAAATGTCAAAAGAGATAATTTTTTCAGATAATGCAAGAAATGCGTTGGCTCGCGGTGTTGCAAAACTAACGGATGCAGTAAAAGTAACAATGGGACCAAGAGGTCGAAATGTTTTGATTCAAAAAAGCTACGGTAATCCTGTTATTACAAAAGACGGTGTTTCGGTTGCAAGAGAGATTGACCTAAAAGACAAACTTGAAAATATGGGTGCAACCCTTGTAAAAGATGTCGCTTCAAAAACCGCAGATGAAGCAGGAGATGGAACAACAACAGCTACCGTTTTGGCAAATGCTATCTTCTCTGAGGGTCTTAGAAACATTACGGCGGGTGCAAATCCTATCGAAGTGAAACGAGGCATGGATAAGGCTTGTGAAGCTATTTTAGCAAACTTAAAAGCTTCAAGCAAAGCAATAAACGGCAAAAAAGATATAGCGCAAGTTGCAACTATTTCTGCAAACTCTGATGAGCAAATCGGGAATATGATAGCAGAGGCTATGGAAAAAGTCGGGCAAGACGGTGTTATAACCGTTGAAGAGGCAAAAGGGATAGTAGATGAGCTTGCAGTTGTTGAAGGGATGCAGTTTGACCGCGGATATTTAAGTCCTTACTTCATCACAAATACTGAAAAAATGATAGCGGAAATTGAAAATCCTTGGATTTTGCTTGTTGATAGCAAAATTGCTTCGCTGAAAGATTTGCTTCCGGTACTAGAGCAAGTTCAAAAAACTTCTCGCCCGCTTCTTATCATTGCTGAAGATGTAGAGGGTGAAGCACTTTCAACTTTGGTTGTGAACAAACTTCGCGGTGTGTTAAATATATCTGCGGTAAAAGCACCGGGCTTTGGTGATAGAAGAAAAGCTATGCTTCAGGACATTGCGGTATTGACTGCAGGAACTGTCATCTCTGAAGAGACAGGTCATACGCTAAGCGGTGCAACTCTGCAACATCTTGGGCAAGCTTCTCGTATCGTTATAGATAAAGACAACACTGTTATCGTAAACGGTGCAGGCAAAGCTGAGACGGTAAAAGCTAGAATTGCGGAAATCAAGGTTCAAATCAATGCTACAACTAGCGAGTATGACAAAGAGAAGCTTCAAGAGAGACTCGCAAAACTTAGCGGCGGTGTTGCGGTTATCAAAGTAGGTGCAGCAAGCGAAACTGAGATGAAAGAGAAAAAAGATCGCGTTGATGACGCACTCTCGGCTACAAAAGCTGCAGTAGAAGAGGGTATAGTCATAGGTGGCGGAGCTGCACTCGTTCGTGCTGCTTCAAAAGTAAAACTAAATCTTGGGGGCGATCAAAAAATAGGTTGTGAGATCATACTTCGCGCCGTAAAAGCTCCTCTAAAACAGATAGCTACAAATGCAGGATACGATGCAGGTGTTGTCGTAAATGCCGTTGAAAATGCTACAAATGAAAATGTAGGCTTTAACGCTGCAACTGGTGAGTATGTAGATATGTTTGAAGCAGGTATCATAGACCCTCTCAAAGTAGGTCGCGTGGCACTTACAAACGCTACATCTATCTCAAGCCTTCTTTTAACTACGGAAGCCGCAATTTATGAGATACCGGAAGAAAAACCTGCTGCACCTGATATGAGTGGTATGGGCGGTATGCCGGGGATGTACTAAAAACTATCAAAAGGCAGAGATAAGTTTTAACTTATCTAGCCTCTTTGATAGCCTCTAGTGCTGCTTCATAGTTTGGCTCTGAAGTAACTTCTTCAACTATCTCTTTATAAACGATAGTACCGCTTCTATCTACTACAAAAACCGCTCTTGCGCTTAGACCTTTGAGCAACCCGTCATTCATTAATACACCGTATGCAAGGCTAACACTTTTATCCATATAATCGCTTGCAACACTTAGGTTGTCTATGCCGCTTGTAGTGCAAAATCTCTGAGATGCAAACGGTAAGTCCATAGAAATAACAGTTGTCTCACAGATGTCTAAGTTATTTACATCTTCATTAAATCTTCTTGTTTCAGAAGCACATGTATCAGTATCTAGTGAAGGAACCGTTACTATGAGTTGAATTTTATCTTTTGCTCCGCCAACTTCTACTTTTTTTAAGTCTGTTCCGATGGCACTAACAACAGGTGCCATGTCTCCTACGCCTATGGCATCTCCTGCTAAATTTACTATATTCCCTTTAAACATCGTTGTCTGCATATTTAAAACCCTTAAATATTTTTTAATTATATTATCATAAAAAGTATGTAATTTATCTTTTATTGTAGAGTTTTTAATTATAATTATAAAAATATATGAGAAGTGGAACATGCAAAATCCGTTTGAAACAGGGCACATAAAAAACTATATACTTTTATATGTAGGTGTTGTTTTGATTATGGTGCTTTTTTTTATAGCAACTTCTCTTTTTCATGATGTAAAAGAAGAGCCAAAAAAAAGCTTTGAGTTTGAGGAAAATGCCACAAAAGTACCTCATAATATGCAAAGAAGAAAGCAAGATGAGAATGACACTATAAAAAGTAAATTAAAGCTTATGGATAAAAGTTATTAATCTTTTGTTACGATGTATAGCTGTTCATGATTTAGCTTTTTTAGGATACTCATAACTGCTACAAAATCTTGAAATTTTGACTCTTTGTCGCTTCTTAGAACCACGGTCTGCTCTTTTGAGATTGCGGAGAGTTTTAACTCAAGGGTCTTTAAATCGACCTTCTCTTTTTCAAAAAATATTTCACTTTTTGCATTTATATAGACAGACACCTCTTTTTTGGCATCCTCTTTTTTTTGTGCTTCTGCTTTTGGCAAGTCAACAGGTATGATGCCTTGATTTACGAATGTTGCGGTAGTAAGTACCATAACAAGTAAAACGAGCATTATGTCTATAAACGGTATGACATTTATCTCATCAAATCTTTTTCTTTGTTTTTTATATCTTGCCATTTTCTACATCAAACTTTGTAAGTATTTTCTCGATTTTTCTAAGAAGTATAGTATATGTTATGATAGCAGGCATAGCAACTATAAGTCCCATAGCAGTAGCTTTTAGAGCCATAGCAAGACCGACCATAATCTTTTTGGCATCAATAGCACCTGCGTCACCCATAGTGTAAAATGTAAGCATAATGCCTATAACCGTACCAAGAAGTCCTACATAAGGAGCATTTGAACCTATCGTACTAATGACGCTTATGTTGTCTGTTAATTCCATCTCCAGAGTATCTCTGTTGTTGTAGTCGCTAATGCGTACAGAGCTATAAAACATCATTCTCTCTATAAAAAGCCAAAGTGTTGCAATACTCATTAAGATAAGTACTCCCATAACGCCGTAGTCTAGTATTGATTCTGCATATTTTAAAATGGTTTGTTCCACTTATTTTTCCTTAAATTGTAAAATAACCGTCGTGCCGGTGTTGGGTTGTGAGCTGAAATTTAGCAATATGCCGTTTGCATCGCAAAATCTTTTAACCATGGCAAGCCCAATCCCAAAGCCTTGCATATTTTTATTGCTTTGATAGCAGTTGTCAAAGATTTTTAAAAGTTCTACTTCATTCATCCCTTGACCGTAATCTTGTATAGAGAGTAAATTGCCCTGCAATGTTACAGTGATTTTGTGAATATTTTGTGAATACTTTACCCCGTTATCTATAAGATTGTCAATGACTTTAGATAAACCTATTTTATCATTATAAATAGAGATAGGTTTAAGATTTAGCTCAAACTCCATATCAGAATAGATAGGGGATAAAAACCCAACTCGCTCCCTTAAGAGCTCATCCAATGAAAACTCTTCATAAGCTATATTTGCGCTTTGCAATTTTATCATATAGTCAAGCTCATTGTATCTTTGTTTTAGCATTTCACAAGCACTTTCTATGCGAGAGGCTCTTGTTAAATCTTTTTCCGTGATGAGGTTTTTTTTAATCATTTGCAGATTTGTCGTGATAGTGCTTATAGGAAGATTTAGTTCATGTAGTGTCTCTTTTGAGAGATTTTGCAAGTTTGTTATGTGTTCTAAAAGAGGGTCAACCGATAGTTTTGCAATGAGCGCTCCGGCAAAAACTATAAGCAAAAAGATAACTATAAAAAGTAAAGTAGAGTTTTGTATCTTTAGAACTTCTAGAAAATAGTATGTGATTGCGACAAACGAGATAGAAGTAAGTATGTAGTATATAAAAATATTTATACGGTGGTTATGAAACAAGTTTGTACCCTATACCTCGGATATTTTCTATGTAAAGTTCCGGTACAAGCTGTTTTATGCGGTTTATATAGACTCTAAGAGCGCCATCGCTTCCGCCTTCATTACTGCTCCATAATTCGTTCATAATAAGCTCTTTTGGTACTGTATTGCCAATGTGTCTCATAAGCAGCAACAAAAGGTCGTACTCTTTTTTTGAGAGGTCTAGCTCGCTGTTGTGGTATAAAATTCTTTTATGGATTGTATCGTGATATAAAAAAGGCAATATTTTTATTGTTGTGTTGTTTGCTCTTTTGAGTAAAGCATTTATGCGCAAAAGAAGCTCATCCGTATCGAAAGGTTTAGTGATAAAATCGTCCGCACCGCTTGTGAAACTCTTTTTTAACATCTCTTTATCGGTGTGGGAAGTTAAAAAGATGGCAGGGGTATTGTCGTTTGCTTCTCTTAACTCTCCTAAAAGCGTAATACCGTTTATAAGAGGTACATTTATATCCAGCAGATAAAGGTTGTACTTTTGCGCAAATGTAGCATTTATGGCACTTTGCCCATTTGACACATGCTCAACATCAAATCCAGACTCCTCTAAGAAGTCCGTAAGAGTTTGAGCAAAAAGAGTATCATCTTCAAGAAAAAGTATCTTATTCAACGCTCTGTATCGCCCACTCTATAGTTTTTCCTGCATACATCGGGATTACATTTGCATAGCTTTGCGGAACTTCAAAAGCTCTTTTCTCTAAAGTTACCTCTTTAAATTCAGGGCAAATTTTATAGATACTTTGTGCATTGTCGCTTACAAATGCTTGAAGATTATCTAGCTTGTTATGTTTGTCAAAGATTTCGCATAGCAGTTGCAAGGCAATAGGTGCGCTAAAAACTCCCGCAGCACATCCTGAAGACTCTTTTTTATCTTTTGGGTGTGGTGCAGAGTCTGAACCAAACATTACTTTTGGATGTGCATCAAGTGCAACACGCAGTAGGGCTTCTCTATCTTGCGGTCTTTTTGCTATGGGCTTACAAAAGTTATGGGGCATCATCATACCACCTACTACATCATCAAGAGTTAAGTATAGATGGTGTACCGTAATCGTCGCATAGAGATTTTCGTATTTCTCAAGCATAGCAACCGCTTCTTTTGTAGTTATGTGTTCCATAATGATTTTTAACTTTGGAAAATTTTTTGCCAAAAGCTCATAAACACTCATAAATTCCGCTTCTCTATCCATAACGAATCCATCGCTCTCTCCATGAACGCAAAGCGGTATCTCAAGGATGCTCATGGCTTCAAGCGTTTCTCTCATCTCATCAAGCTTAAAAGAAGAAACACCGCCTTCGGAGTTTGTGGTAATTCCGGCAGGGTAGAGTTTTATAGCCATAATATGAGGTGCGGCCATAGCTAAAAATGCTTTATCGTAATTTTTATAAAAGAGTGTCATATACGGCTCGAAGTAGTCGTTTGGAATAGTTGCCATAATACGCTCTTTATATGCTTTTACATCCTCTAGCGTCTGTATAGGAGGTACTAGATTTGGCATAATAAGTCCGCCGCTAAAACTATATGCACTAAGCGGAGCAACATTCTCAAGCATAACTCCGTCTCGCAGGTGAAGATGCATATCTAGCGGCATAAGAAGTTTATGGGTTTTCATTTTATAGGCTCTCTTTTGCTTGAAGTATCAAATCGTTTATAGCACTTTCATAAAGTTTTGCTTCCTCTTTAGATGTTGCTTCAAAACGAGTTACAAGAACCGGAGTCGTATTTGATGCACGAACAAGTCCCCATCCATGCTCAAAATTTATACGCACGCCGTCAACATCGATTATATTTCTTATTTTTGGGAGTGAAGCAGGAGGGTTTTGTAAAAGCTCTTTTACTTTGTTGATGATTTTAAACTTCTCAGACTCCGTTGTTTTTACTTTTATCTCTTCGGTTGAAAAAACTTCAGGTAGTTTTGCGAGTTCTGCATCAAGATCTATGCCATCGTGAACGAGTTCAAGCATACGAAGAGTTGCATATATAGCATCGTCATAGCCGAAATAGCGGTTTTTGAAAAATACATGTCCGCTTACTTCACATGCTAAGTCTGCGTTTACTTCCTTCATTTTTACTTTTAGGTTTGAGTGACCTGTTTTGTACATAATAGCTCTTGCGCCGCGTCTCTCTAGCTCATCATACATAACTTGAGAGCATTTTACCTCGCCGACAACTGTTGGTTTATCCATTTTCATAGCATATAAAAGAGCCATCATATCGCCTTTTATATTGTTTTTATGGGTAAGAACGGCTATGCGGTCTGCATCGCCGTCGTATGCAAAAGCGATGTCGCCTTCTGCCGATAAGAGTTTTTTGATATCTTCTAGATTGTGCTCGTCTGAGGGGTCGGGATGGTGGTTAGGAAATGTTCCGTCAGGGTCAGTGTAGAGTCCTTTTGTTTTTAGTTGAAGTGCGCTAAAAATTCTCTCGGTTACAACGCCTGCAACACCGTTTCCGCAATCATAAACTATGCGTGTAGGCATATTTTTTAGATGTGCAAACTCTTTTACCAAAAAGTCGATGTATCTTGTTAGGGCATCAATTTTGCTAACTTCTCTTAAAGTCTTTGGAGGCATGGGCATTGCATCACACTCTCTACCTAGAGAGTATATCTGTTCGCCGAAAAAAGGCGCTTTGTCGATAGTGATTTTAAAACCGTTATATTCGCTTGGGTTGTGTGAACCTGTAATCATAACCGAAGCAGACGGTGTAATACCGTTAAACTCGTTGTAGTTGCAGAAGTAGTTTACGGGTGTCGGAACAAGCCCCATATCAAGTACTTTTTTACCGCCGGCATTTAACCCTTGTACAAGATACTCAAAGAGTATAGGTGAATGACTCCTTGCATCGTAACCGACCGCAACAAATTCACCTTTTATTTTGGAAGCAAGCGCGTACCCTATGCGAACAACGCTTTGTTCATTTAACTCTTTTTCGAAAATCCCTCTAATGTCATATTCTCTGTAGATGCTCACTATTTATGCCTTTTGTGGTTTTATGAGTATAATTTTACTACAACTCCACTTTTATTTGGCAATAAATAGCGATAAATTTTAATGTCTAACGATTAATTTATGTTCTTTAATCTTGTTGATAAGACTTGCAATAAATGAAGTCTTTTTCTCTTCGTCAGCTATCGTTTTTGTAGCTTTTAGGTTGAAAAGCTCCATTTTTTTGTCAAGGTAGCTTGTGTTAAGTTTGCCCTCCATAAAGTCCTTATCCTTTACTATCTCTCTGTGAAGTGGAAGGTTTGTGATAACGCCGTCGATATAAAACTCATCCAACGCTCTTGAAGCTTTTTTAACGGCACCCTCCCAGTCAAGCGCCCAAACGATGAGCTTTCCTACCATTGAGTCGTAGTTTGGCACGATAGTGTAGCCCGTGTAAACGCTTGAGTCAAGTCTCACACCCGGACCACCAGGAGTCATGTAGTTTGTGATAGTTCCGATTGATGGCATAAAGTTGTTTTGAGGATTTTCCGCATTTATTCTAAACTCGATAGCATATCCACGGAACTTAATCTCCTCTTGTAGATATTTTAGTTTATCGCCCTCTGCGATCTCTATCATTCTTTGGATAATGTCCACTCCAGAGATGATCTCCGTGACAGGATGCTCAACCTGAACCCTTGTGTTCATCTCTATAAAGTAGATGTTGTCGTCTTCATCAAGCAGATACTCCACAGTTCCGACACTCTCGTAACCGAGTTTCATCATCGCTTTTGTAGAGATTCTGTAAAGCTCTTTTCTAGCTTCAGGATTGAGGCGAGGCGATGGAGCGATTTCGATAACTTTTTGATGGCGTCTCTGGATAGAACAGTCTCTCTCTCCCAAATGCACGACATTGCCGTATTTGTCCGCTACTACTTGGATTTCTATATGGCGAGGATTTTCTACATATTTTTCAATGAAAACATCCCCTTTGCCGAAATATTTTTTAGCTTCATTTGTAGCAGAGTCAAACATCTCATCAAATAGTTTTGCGCTCTTTACGATTCTCATACCTCTACCGCCGCCGCCAAACGCCGCTTTGATGATAACAGGAAAGCCGATTTTTGCAGCGATTTTTCCGCCCTCTGCTTTGTCAACTATCGGCTCATCCGTACCTTCTAAAACAGGAACGCCGATTTCGCGCATAGCTACTTTTGAAGCCATTTTATCGCCAAAGAGTGCAATGTGTTCAGGTTTTGGACCGATAAAGATAAGCCCTCTCTCGCCACAAGCCGCCGCAAACTCCGCATTTTCAGACAAGAAACCATACCCTGGGTGGATAGCATCACATCCGGCTTTAAGTGCAAGCGTGATGATACGGTCATAGTCAAGGTAAGCTTGAAGCGCATCTCCCGTTATCGGGTAGCACTCATCCGCCTTTTTTACCCAAATCCCCTCGACATCAACTTCGGAGAAGATAGCCACGCTCTTTATGTCCAACTCTTTACACGCTCTAATAATTCTTAGAGCGATTTCGCCTCTGTTTGCAACCAGTATCTTTGTGATTTTTTTCATCTCTCGCACCTTGCGGATAAATTTTGA
>JAUPKZ010000122.1 GCA_030837195.1 Campylobacterota bacterium | reverse complement strand
CCGGCCCCATTCCGAACCCGGAAGCTAAGCCTCTCATCGCTGATAATACTGCATCTTTCAGGTGTGGGAATGTAGGTCGCTGCCTAGTTGATCATTTCTCCAATATATTTATTTCCCATCTATGTTCTACTGTTTGCATCTTTGCTTTTTGTAATCTATCTAAAAAATATTCTCTTGTTACTTCTTTTGCACCTAAACTTTTTAAGTGTTGTGTAGGCACTTGACAATCTACAAAATCATAACCCCAAAATTTAAGATGCTTAATAAGCACGGCATATGCTGATTTTGACGCATCATTTACCAGAGAAAACATAGACTCTCCGCAAAAAACTTTTCCTACAACAACTCCGTAAAGTCCGCCGACAAGTTTTCCATCTTGATAGCTCTCAATGCTGTGCGCCATATTCATATCGTTAAGCACGCTATAAGCCTCTATTATCTCATCTTGTATCCAAGTGCCGTTTTGATTTTCTCTCTTTACGCTGCTGCACTGCTTCATAACCTCTTTAAAATTAGCATCAAATTTATACTTAAATTTTTTCATGCTTTTTTTAAGCGAACGGCTTAATTTAAAATCATCTAGTTCCATTATAAGTCTAGGGTTTGTTGACCACCATATTATCGGGTCATCTTTAGCGTACCAAGGAAATATACCATTTTGATATGCTCGAATAAGTCTAGATGGATTTAAGTCGCCTCCCCATGCTACGATGCCATCTTCATTTGCATCGTTAGGATTTGGAAATATTAAGCTATGCTTATTTAGCTTTGGTATATTCAAGTTATCTCTTTGAAATTTAAAATCAACTCTTCTTCATATAAAACTTCCACGCTGCCGCCGTTTTTTAGCTTGCCAAAGAGTATCTCATCGCTTAATTTGTTTGTTATGTTATCAGCAATATATCTTTTTATAGGTCTGGCACCCATCTCCAAAGAGTACGAACTATCAGCTATGAATTTTATGGCTTTTGGAGATAAAGTTACAGTAATTTTTTTATTTTTAAGGTTGTTGTTTAATTCATCTATAAATTTATTTACTATATTTTTGACAACCTCGTTATCTAGTTGTTTGAACTCTACTACAGCGCTTAATCTGTTTCTAAACTCAGGCGTAAAGAAGAGTTTTAACTCCTCATTTTTTGACAGCGCACTGTCTTTGTTAAAGCCAATGACATTTCTAGCCGTAGCTCCGATGTTGGAGGTCATAATAAGTATGACATTTTGGAAGTTTGCTTTGTAGCCGTTATTGTCAGTAAGAGTTGCGTTATCCATAATCTGGAGTAAAATATTTACCAAATCGGGGTGGGCTTTTTCTATTTCATCAAGCAGTAAGACAGTGTAAGGGTGTCTTTTTATCGCCTCAGTAAGTAAGCCGCCTTGCTCATATCCGACATAGCCCGGAGGTGCGCCGACAAGCCTGCTTATAGCATGTTTTTCCATATATTCGCTCATATCAAATCTCTCAAAATTAATACCGAGTATTTGGCTAAGAGAAAGGGCTAATTCTGTTTTGCCAACACCTGTAGGTCCCGAGAATAGAAAAGAGGCGATTGGCTTATTTGGCGGAGTAAGACCTGCTTTGGATATTTTGATGGCTTTTGCAACTTCTGCAACTGCTTTGTCTTGCCCGATTACTCTTTTTCGTAAGTTTTCTTCCAAGTTGATTAGAGAGAGCGTTTCATCCTGTGTTACTTTTGAACCTGATATGCCTACAATTTTTGAGATCGTGTTTTCAATATCGTGTGACTTGACTACTCTTTTTTTCTTGTTTTTTAGATGAAATGATGCGGCAGTCTCATCTATTAGGTCAATCGCTTTGTCAGGCAAGAATTTGTCTGTAATATATCTTTTTGACAACTCAATTGCAGTTTTTAGAGCTTTATCGGTGAATATTACATTATGATGCTCTTCGTATTTGCTCTTTAGCCCTTTTAAAATTTTGTAGGTTGTTGTAACAGATGGCTCGTTTATATCAACTTTAGAGAATCTTCTGCTTAGTGCTTTATCCTTTTCAAAACCGTTTCTATATTCTGCAAATGTCGTAGCGCCCATACATTTTAATTCGCCTGAAGCTAAAGCCGGTTTTAGCTGATTTGCCGCATCCATAGTCCCGCTTGTCGATCCTGCACCTATGAGAGTATGAATTTCGTCGATGAACAAAATAGCGTTTGGAATTGATTTTAGCTCATCCATAATGCCTTTTAAGCGCTTCTCAAAATCGCCTCTATATTTCGTGCCGGCTAACATTGCGCCCAAATCTAGTGCAAAAAGTTCACTGTTTTGTATGATGGGAGGAACTTTTTTTGCAACTATATCAAGCGCCAGCCCTTCTGCTATGGCTGTTTTGCCGACTCCTGCTTCTCCCACTAAAATAGGGTTGTTTTTCTTTCTACGGCATAGAATTTGAGTTACCCTCTCTATCTCATCATCTCGCCCGATTACTGGGTCAATTTTCCCCTCTTTAGCCTTTTTAAGGAGATTTATGGAGTATTTTTGAAGGTACGATTCTTTTGCGTTATCGCTTTTTGGTTCCTCGTTATACGAGATAGTTTCTAATATATCAAGCCTAGAGATATGATACTCATTTAGCAGCATGTAGGCAAACGAGTTTACTTCATCATAGATGGCTACAAGCAAATCGCCTATGTCGGCACTCTGCTGCCCTGAGCTTTGGATATGTTTTATCATCCTCTCAATCATTCTTGATAGGGCAACGCTCTCAAAAGGCTCCTCGTTTACATTTTGCGGAAGTGTGCCGATGTTTGAATATATATAATTTTTTATAAGTTCTTTCATCTTTGCAACATCGCCGCCGCATGTAAAGATGATTTTTGCGCCCTCCGGAGAGTTTAAAAGTTGATAAAATACATGCTCAAT
>JAUPKZ010000062.1 GCA_030837195.1 Campylobacterota bacterium | reverse complement strand
TATAACTATTTAAATACAGATATCAAAATTTCTTTTAAATCTTCTCTCATAGGTTCGCTTAGCTCTTTTTGGTTACAGTATAGAAAAAACGGAACGGTGTTTTGCATAGATTTTTTAAGTCTTTTTCTAAGGGTGGATATTTCGTCTATGGTAACCAAGCTCTCGTTGTTAAATAGGCAAAAATCTTTTGATACTCCAAGTTTAAACGAAACTATTTGGTATGAGAAAAATAGGTTTTTGTTTTTTTTCTCATATAGTGCTATGAAGTTGTCCAGTGCGTTTTTTAGCAGTATGAGTTTTGATGGAGTTATATAGCCAAAACTCTCGCGAAATTGGTATTTTTCTTTAGTAGTAAAACCAAGCACGCCATAGAGGTCATTGAGATTTTTCCAAATGGAGTTAAAGTACTTTTTGCCAAAAAGCACCTCTTCAAATATCATTAAAACCTTCTCTTTTTCTGTTTTTTGAGAATATTTTAGGTTAAAATAGTCCTCTTTAAAAAGTGAAATAAGCCAGTTTTCATCAAGCAGGCTGATGGTATCTAGCCTCTTTTCGCTCTCTTTTTCTTTTAAAAAATTCCATAACATCGAGATATTGTTTGTCTTTTTGTTTTTTGGCTCATTAAAGTACTCTTTTACAAGATGTACTATAAGATTTTCAAGCATAGCATCTTTTTTCGCTATTTGATGATTGAAAATTACTTTTTTGTATAGGTTAAAACGCATCTCAAGCATATGCTCTATATCTAAGATAGCATTATCAAAAAATGAGATAGTATAAGCCTCTTTTGCGGATGTTAAAACTGCCTGTTTTGCGATACGAAGCAAATCAACGGCACCTCCTATATACCCGCTTGAGAGCATATCTCGGTTGATATAGTCGAGCCTGTCTGCATCGACGGTAGAGTTTATGATGCTATGAATAACTCCAAAATCAAAGCCTTCAAAAACTTTGTCTTCTAAAATGAAGTAGGCAAGTTTATATACAACTTTTACATACTCTTTATCCGTCTTTTTTGGCAAAAATGACGGCACTTCATACTCAAATAGCATTTTTGTAAATTCCAAGCCCATTGCTTCGTGTAGTACAAGATTGTTTTTGTTTGTAAGAAGTTCATAAAACTCTATAAATTTTGATTCTTTTGTGTTTTTTTCTTTTGTTTTTGCATACTTTTCATAAAGACTCTCCATAGCATACTCTACTTGATGCGAGAATGGAAAATGCCCTACATCATGTAAAAGAGCTGCAACTCTAATGGCTTCTAGAGAGAGCAGGTAAGCATATTTCTCTTTTTCATCTCTTAGAGGTATAAGAAACTGATAGAGGGTGTCATCTTCAAAAAAATCGCTTTTTTGTATAACTTTAGAACTTTTAGCATCCGGCTCTATTTTTTTTATAGCGGTATAGAGTTCTTTTAAAAACTTATTTCTTAGTGTTTTGTTTGCATTTAAGAGAGCGCTTTTATACATATGCGAAGCGATATGCATTGTCCCTATGCTATGAATGTATCGTTTTGTATTGATAGAGGGAAACGCAAAGTATGCCAGAGCGTTTTGGGTTATAAACTGCAAACGGCTTACTATTTTGCTTTGTAGCAGATAAGCTTCAAGCTTTGTGTGTTCTATATGGCTGTAAATAGTGTCGTTTATAAAACTACTTGTTATCATTCTTCTCAAAGACTCTTTCGCTAAACTCGGCAAACTTTCCGCGAACCGCTTTTTGCAGCTCTATTGCAAACATATTTAAATCAGGATGCTTTTTTCTTGTTTGCTTTAGAAGGGTTGTTAAGCCGTTATTATATTTGTTTAGGTAGAGATTGTCAATTTGCCTGTTTGAGCCTATAACTATTGCCATACAACTCTCATCAAGCCTCGAGAGAATTAACTGAGTTGTTTTTTCGCTGCTGTTTTGCCACTCGTCCATAATGACTATTGCACTGCTAAGAGTTCTTCCTCTTGCTTCTCCGGGCCATAGCGTTTGGATGTCGTATCTTGATACAAGCTCCTCCGTTTTGGATTTTATAGAGTCTGCATTATCTACATTTGCGACTTTTTTGAGCTGCTTTTTGGCTATAAACTCCATGGTGTCGCTCAATGCCATATTGTAAATCCTAAATTTCTCGTCATTACCGGACAAAAACCCTACCTCCGCGCCTTTGTCTATGGACTCGATAGAGTTTCTAACATAGACTATTTTGTCATAGAAGCCTTTGTCTATAAGACGCATAGCAGATACAAAAGAGATAAGCGTCTTACCGCTTCCTGCTTTTGCGTCTATAACCAAAAGATTGTATATATTTTCTATGATAGCTTTTGCAAAAAACTTTTGATTAAGATTTACGGGTTTTACAAAAAGAGTATTAAAATCACTATCGTCCATCGCTATAATTCTCTCGTTGGCAACTATGCCATAGAGCGTATTGCCGTTGTTTTGGGTAAAACAGTAGCAGAAATTTTCGCTTTTGTATTCGGAGTCTATCTCTTGTATGGGTTTTAAATGAAGTTCATCAAAACTAACAGAGTCAACTTCCAGACTCTTTACAAATGCAAAATTCGGAACTTCGCTTTTGTCGTCATTTAGCGTCTGTGTTTTTAAATTTTTAAAGAGTGCAAAAGTTCTTGCATAGATATCTATAGATAAAAAGATGACTTTTTTGCCTCTATAGTACTCTTTTGCAACTTCTGCTGCTTCTATAATTCTTTTATCATTACTCTCTGAGAGGTGGTGCTGCTCAATTTCCGTATCATATTTGTCTTTTGATATGATATGAATTACTATGTCGTCTTTGTAGAGTTTTACTACTTTGTAGTTTTGTTTAAAGTCTATCTCTTTTATCTTTGTAGAAGCTAAAAATCTGGCAAATTCTCTTGAGTAGTAGCCTAGTTCATTTGTGAGTTTCTTTTTGTCTTCTAGCTCAAGCAGTACCGTCTCCGGTATTACAACTATATTTGAGCCGTTATCGCTTAAATTTTTTATGTTTTGCAAATTTTGCAAAATAATATTTGTATCTATAACATAAACTTTGTCTTTTTGCATAAAAATATACCTTTAAGTCCTAAATATTTCAAGTTTTGAGTGAAGCGTATCGGTCATTGCATTTAGATGTTCTGCCGCGGAGGCTATCTCCTCTACATTTCTGGCATTTTGTGAAGAGATTTTGTTTATCTCACAGACTTGAGTAACTATAAAATCTACCGCTTGCCCCGTTTTTTCAAAGTCCTCTACCGTTTTGTCGCTTGCATTTACGGCTCTGTTGACTATAACAACACTCTGTTTTATTTTTTCTTCCACTTCGGTTGCGCTATTTGCAAGAGCTTGAACTTGATTTGAGTTAGAATTCATCTGAGCGCTTACATCTATGATGGATTGGACAATAACATTTATAGTGGCATTGATGTCCGTAAGAGAGTGTTGCGTTCTCTCTGCAAGTTTTCTCACCTCATCTGCAACAACTGCAAAGCCTCTGCCGTGCTCTCCCGCTCTTGCAGCTTCAATTGCAGCGTTAAGTGCTAAAAGGTTTGTTTGATCTGCTATATCTGCGATAATGCCTAGTACGCTCTTGACCTGATTTGCCTCGCTGGAGAGTGTTTGCATCTTATTTGATAGCTCTATCTCAAGTTCGGCACTGTTTTGAACTCTGTTTGTGAGTAAAACTATATCGTGTCCCGCAGTTGCTAAATTTTCGTTTGCTCTTAGTATCTCTTTTTTACTCGCTTGAGCTTTATCTATAGCCTGTGTTATCTCATTTTTTATCTCATTTGCTCTTTTTGTAGCTTCATCTATAACCGCAACGCTTTTTTCAACATTTTCTCCTACGCCAAGAGCCGTTGTAGAGAGTTCGTGTGATATGGAAGCGTTTTCGCTTGAACTCTGCTTAGAGGTATCTATGAGATCCTTTAGCGTGCTTATGAGTGAGTTAAAACTATTTGCCATTTGTGATAGCTCAAGCGGTGCGTTTTCATCTGCCTTTAGTGTAAGATCATGTTTAGAGCTTATTCTAAGAAGGGTATCTTTAAATTTTTCAATAGGCGTGGCAACACTTTTGTTTATAAGTGTGAGTGTTAGAGCAAGAATAATAGCTAAAACCACCATAGACGATAACACAATGCTGTTTCTAATGCTATTTGGAGTTGAGAGAACTTCTGCTTCGTCTATTTCCGAGAGGATTGCCCATTTTAAATCTTCGCCGATATTGATTGTAGAAAAAGAGGATAAAACAGGATTGCCGTTATAGTCTATAACTATCTTAGTGTCTGTTTTTCCGCTTAGAGCTTCTTTGGAAGCAACCGTATCAACTGCTCCCTTAGAAGGGTTTTGAAAAGATGCTTTTAGTGAATGGTTTTTCGGGTCTAAAAAACTATCGCTTCGCATAAGTTTGTCTGCGCCTACCAAGTAGTCCTCTTGGGAAGTGCCGTAACCCTCTCTGGAGTTTGCAATCACATTGATTTGTGCAATATCTATTTTAAAAATCAACACGGCCTGTAATTCTGCCCTAACCATAATCGGAGTAGCGACAAACATTGCTGGGTCGTCGTTGTCAATAGCGTATTTTTGCATATCGCTAAAAGTTGTGCGACCATTTTTAAGGGTTTGTTTATATATTTTGGCAAGAGGGCTCTCTTTTAATTTGCCAAAAGAGAGATTTTCTCCGTAATCCGCTTTTTTTGCGGCACTATACACAATATGCCCATGCTCTGCTAGGACTATATAAATATCGCTGTATCCGTAATCTTTAAGATATTTTTGAAAATACTCTTCATGCGGAAGTCTTTGCTCTTTTGCCGATGGGTCATTAACCGGAAACGCCTCATTCTCTTTTACCTCTAAATCGCTATAAGCACTTAGCATATCCCAAGTAAGGTTTTGAAGATTTTCGCTATTTGTTAAAACATCGATATCGCTTTTGCATCTTTGAAAAAACTTTTCTAATTGATGCTTTTTTATATCTCTCATAGCACTCAGCTTTGAATAGCTCTCATTTACAAGGGCATCTTTGCTCTTTAGCGTAGAGATAAAAGTTGTAATAGCCGCCAAGATAAATAAAGAAGCGGCTAAAAGAGATAGAACTTGAAGTTTGATGGAAAATTTGGACATAAAAACCTTTCTTGTTTATGAAATTTAAATCATGCAGCTTATGGAGATGTGATTGTTCTCTTGTTTGGCAACTTTTTTCTGAAAAGAAAATATTTGATTGAGAGTTTCTATATTTCTTTTTTTTGTTATGCTGCGAACAACTAATATGGATGCACTGGTGCTTAAGAGGTTAAACTCTTTTTTGTTGCCGTCCCTGTCGTTTGAGACGATATAGCCTCTTTCTTTATCCTCTTTGGAGTAGAGTTCTCTTGCATCATCCGAGAATTTTTTTACTACCTTATATATTTTGTCTATATATTTTTGTTGATTTTCCTCTTTGCACTCGATGGCTACAAAAAAATCATCTCCTCCTATGTGTGCTTTAAAAAATTGGCTCGGTAAATTTTTCTTTAATATATCTGCAAAAAGCTGTATCGCTCTATCGCCGTTTCTAAAACCATATACATCATTGAAAGCTTTAAAATTGTCTAAATCAAAGTAGCATAAAATGTAAAATGCATTGTTTGAGCTTACTTCGGAGAGATATTTTTCTATCATTGCATTTCCGGGAAGTTTTGTAAGCGGATTTTGTTCTCTTGCATAGATGAGATTTTGCTCGTTCATAATTGTTATGATTGCTCTTGCGGATAAGAAACCGTAATATTTTGAATTGCTTGTAAGAATGATGCCTATAGACTCCGCATTGTTTGAAAAGAGCTCTATTATGGTTGACATATTGCAGTTTATCTCTGTAACACCGCAAGGCTCTATAATATGTTTTAGTTTGGATTTTTTTACATTATTGTTTGACATAAGAGATCTGCCGTAAGGAGAGTAGATATACTCTTTTATCTTATGTTCTTGTAAAATTCCTATAGGTTCATTTATGCTATTTACTATCGGAATCGTTAAAATATCAGGGTTTTTTTGGAAAAATTCAACTACCGCATTCATATCGGTATCTATAGATAGCGGAGCTCTTTTGTCCAGATACTGCTCTATATTGCAATCTTGGTTTGTTGCTCTTTTTTCGCTCTTTAATATTTGAGCAATATGTTCATACTCTTTTTTTATCTCTTTTGTGTTTAGTGTCGGGATTTGTATGAGATACCCTTGAATGAAGTGGCATCCTATATCTCTGCAGGTAAAGAGCTCCTCTTTTGTTTCAACTCCCTCTGCTATAACTCTTATGCCAAGCTGCATAGCTAGATGGGTAATATTTCGTATCATAAGCTTCTTTTTAATATCTTTTTGGACGCCGTTTAGAAAAAATCTATCTATTTTGATGACATTAGGAGTAGTTTCATAAAGAAGTTTATATCCTGAGTATCCTACTCCAAAGTCGTCTATGGCTATGCAGAAATTTTCTTTTTTATAGTGCGTAAGAAGAGATTGGATGTCCGAAGAAGTGCTTATTTCATGTCTTTCTGAAATTTCAAAGCATATGTTATTTTTGTTGATTTTAAATTGTTCTAAAATCTTACTTGTATTTCCTTCTTGAAAATTCGGCATTTCAAGAAGCCTGTTATCAAGGTTATAAAAGAGTTTAATCTCTTCATATCCGTCGATTTTCATATATTTTTTAAGAGCTTTTTTCCTAAGTTTTAGGTCAAAAGAGTAGAGCAGTCCATCTTTATATACTTCATCAAATAGATCAAATATGGAGTCAAAACCTACTTCTTTGTAGTTTCTAAGAAGTGCTTCAACGGCAAATATTTTTCCGGTATGAATATTTAAAATAGGCTGAAAAGCCATATCTAAAATCTTTAAATTTTGTACCCATTTTTTTGGCAAGCTGTTTTTCATGCCAAAATGTTAGAGCAAAATTATTTCATAAAGATTACAACTATTTTATTTGAAGTGAAAAAATACATATGGTTCCATGACCTATGCCATCACTCTCAAGTATGATATCTCCGCCTAATATATTTGCCATTTTTTTACTTAGCGATAAGCCTAAGCCTGTTCCTTTATGGCTCTTTTGCATGACATTTTCAAGCTGTGTAAAGTCATTAAAGAGATGCTTTATGTCATCTTTTGATATTCCGATGCCGCTGTCTTTTACGCTGATATATATATTTTTATCGTCGTTGTATAGCTTTAGCAGTATGTTTCCTTTTGGGGTAAATTTTATAGCGTTTGATATAAGATTTAGCACAATCTGTTTAAGCATCTGCGGGTCTGTTTGGTATTTTTTATCTTCAAAATTATCAAATATAAAATCAAATTCTATATTTTTATCTTTTGCTAAAGGAGAGAGCATATTGTAACTGCTTTGAACGATATCTAAGATATTTACATCCTCAATATGTGCTTCCATCTTGCCGGCTTCAATTTTAGCTATATCTAAAATCTCATTTATTATCCCAAGAAGGTATTGTGCCGATGATTCTATATTTTTTATCGTATCTTTTTGGTCATCACTTAGCTCTTCATATTCAATCATAAATTGCGCAAAGCCTATGATGGCATTTAGCGGTGTTCTAAGCTCATGCGACATATTTGAGATAAAGGCAGATTTTGCTCTTGATGCAGAGGTGGTTCGCTCAATTAGTCTGATTTTATCAAGCTGTAGTGTTATCATAGAAGCGATAGAATTGTAAAAATCATGTTCATTCTTATCCTCAAAGCTCTCTATTCCAAGATCGATAGAACCAAAATATACTTTCTTATTATTTTCAAAATCCGTAACATAAAGATTTGTACACTCTTTGTCTGAAACTATATTTTTTTCTTTTTTAAAATATAGATTTTCTTTGTTTGTCAGCTTTTTTATCTCTTGCATAGAGACATCTACACATTCATCTTCACTTTTTGTTTGAATTATAGTGTTAAATACTTCGATTAATTGAGTAAACCTTTTTAGTCTTAGCTTATTTTCCTCCTCTAGCGTCTGCAGTGCGGAGTAGGTAGTCTTTAACATATTGTTAAAAGAGTGGGTGAGTGTGGCTATCTCATCCTGCGAATTTACGTTTAACTGTGCGGAGTAGTTTTGTGTTTTGGTTATATAGTCGGTTGTAGCGGTTAGCTCCTCAATGGGCGTTACGATATCTCTTGATTGTTTGATAGACATATAGATAATCACTATAAAAATAATAAGTGACATGTAGAGCATAAAACTTATAAAATCATATAAAAACTCTAACGCAACGCTTTTATCTACAGCATAAACAATATACCAATCATTTAAAAAAGAGGATAGTTTTTCATAAACGACAACATATTTGCTATCTATAATGCTGTTTGTTTTGTTGTGAAAATTTATTTTTAGAGGGATATTTTCACCTATAGTAAAATTATCTTTTGGATTTATTATGCATGAGTGAACTGTCTCGTTATGCGTCAGATACGAGTCTAGATTTTTAAGATTGTACTTTAAGAGCAAAAATCCTAGTTTTTTTGTCTTGTCAAAAGAGGAATTTATCTGCGAGTACATGTAGAGATAGTCATCTTGCACGTAAGCCCCGTACTCTTTTATATTTAACTCTTGCTGGTTATATTTTTTGAGCAATATATTTTTATCCGATGAAGCAACTATTGTAGAGTCTAACGCTACTGCCATAAAGGTGATGTCTAGGTTTAAATCCTCTTTTTTTTGAGTTAAAAGCCTTGAGATTCTCTTGTCTATATCCTCCGCCAAGAGGTCATCCATCAAATCAAGAGAGCTTAGAAATCTCACCTCTTTGGTTAAGCTCTCAAGATGGTTGTCAATCAACTCTATTACAACTTTTGTTCTCTCTAGGTGCTCGTCAATAGTTTTATTTACTATTTTTCTCTCACTTAAAAAAAGCGTATAAATCAGGAGTGTTAGAAACGGCAAGAAACCGGCAACTATAAAAATAGAAAGTAGTTTATTACGCAGTGATTTTTTTAAAAAATCAAACATCTTTAAACTTTTCTTTAATTTCTAAGATTTCATCTAAGCTTTGCATAAAGATTTCGACCACTTTTGGATGAAAATGTAGCCCTGAGTCATTTTTTATAATTTCAAGAGTTTTCTCTAAAGTAAACGCTTTTTTGTAAGGTCTTTCGTTAAGCAGCGCATCAAAAACATCGACAACCGCAACTATGGCGCCGCTAAGCGGGATATCATCGCCTGTGAGGGCATTTGGATAACCTTTACCGTTGTATTTTTCATGATGAGTGTAGGCTATCTCTGCCGCTAGTTTAAGAAGAGGTGTCTCTTTTTGTGATAGTATGGCGTGTCCAATTGTCGAGTGCTGCTTCATTATTTCAAACTCATCATCATTGAGCTTGCCGGGTTCTAGTGCAACCCTGTAGAAGTGGCCCCATTCTTCAGGTTGGAGCCGAAGACCTTGCGACCATCCAAAAACTGTAATGAGAAACTGGGAGCATTCAGATGAAGCTGATTTGCTTCGATACTCTAACCTGTGAGTGAGTGGGAGCGAAAACCATGGAATCGGAACAGGCGGGCATGGCTCTGCAGAATTCTTGGGCCTTGCTTGGATTGGAGCGCAAAACCAGCCGTCATTTACATTGCCCGATTCGCGGACAGCCAGCACTGACTCCTCGAATTCTGGTAATGGTTC
>JAUPKZ010000061.1 GCA_030837195.1 Campylobacterota bacterium | reverse complement strand
TAATATTTTTCTACACCTGTCTTTCCGGTATAGCCTATAAGCTCTTGCAGCTCTTCGTTTTCTATATCTTCTTTATTGGAACGGGAAACATACCCTATTGCATGTGCGGCAATTTCGTTATATGGATATAATCTTTTTGGCGAAGAGAGAATGTTTACATTTTCTCTTAAATTAAGAATTGAATATACCGGTATCATCTCCTCGTATGTTACAAATGAAACTACATCTATGAAATTATGGTTGTAGTATGAGTCAACTTTTTTATACTCTTTTATCATTTTTTCTTTATCTAAGTTTGGAAGCAGTTTGATAAGCTCATCGACTTCATGTTCTAGCTGTTCAGAGTTGCTCTTTTGTGCCAAGTGCGGAGCAAGCTGTATTTTAAACCCAAGCTCGTTTATTGCTATCGGGTTATTGTTTCTATCAACTATCTCACCTCTTACGGGAGCTATTTGCTCTATTTTTATCGTATTGCTATAAGATAATTTTTCATAATAGGTATTTGAATGAACCGATAGATAAAACACCCTCATAATTAAACTAAGCCATACTATTGCAAAAACAGAAATAAGAAATTTAATTTTCACAATAAGCTCACGATAAAAAATTCAATAAGTATGTAGTAAATAACATGATAAGATAGATTTGGTTCAGGAAACAAAAAAATATTTGATATAAGTGAATGAAAAAGAAAAAAACCTATATAAACCAACAGTACAATAGCAATTTTTATACATGAGGTACAATTAAAATTCTTTGAAATTTTAGGCATAATAAATTTATACATTATTGAAAAATAGATAAGCGTTGCAAAAAGTACATAGCCGTTTTGCGCCTCAAAAAGTATCAAACAAAAAATAGTCAATAAAAAATAGAGTGTATTTTGCTGTGATAGAGCTCTTGAGAAAAATATATATAAAACTGCAAAAAATGGCGGTAAAAATATATACATGCCGCTAAGTGCGGTATATATAAAAAATGCAACAACATATAAAAATGGTGTTAGAGGGTTTTTATAAGCGATACTTCGTTGCATACTGGAAAATGTTTGCATTTTATACAATCAGCCCAAATTTTATGTTCAGGCAAAGACTCTTTAGGAATTTCTACAAATCCAAGTTTTTCAAAAAATGTCTGTTTATATGTTAGGCTTAAAACTTTTTGAAGGCCCAGAATTTTAGCTTCCTCTATGGCTCTGTTTACGAGGCTCTGCCCTATTCCCATACCTCTTTTTTCATCTTTTACAACCAAAGATCTAATCTCTGCCAAAGTCGGTGTATGAATATGAAGTGCACAAAATCCGACTATTTCGTCATTTTCTTTTGCTAAGATATAAGACCTTATGTTTGTTGCTATTTCATCCGAACTTCTAAAAAGTATAACACCTGCCTCAATCTCAGGAATGACAAGTTTTTGCATACTCTCAATATCTGAGAGCTTTGCTTTTACCAATTCAATTGCCATTTTCAACTCCTTTTACGATATTATATATAAGCTCTATTACTTTTTGCAACCCTCTTTTTTTTGCAGCAGAGACAAATATAGCACCCGGAAACTCTTTTTTTAAAAGATTTTGCTCTTTTTGGTTTAGTTTGTCTATTTTTGTAAATACTTTTACAATGTGTTGATTTTCATATACTATCTCTTTTAAAAACTTCTCTACCGATGCATCTATCTCTAAAAACGGATGTCTGCAATCTACTAAATGTATAAATAATTTTATCTGTTCTCTTTGAGTGATGTAGTCGGTTAAATTGTTCTCCCAATCCTCTTTTATAGATTTAGAAACTTTTGCATATCCAAATCCTGGTAAATCAACAAATTTTGCCACTGTTTTTAAACTATTTTCTCTATCCATAAATGTAATATCAAAATAGTTTATAAGTTTAGTTTTTCCAGGCGTTGAAGATACTTTGGCTAAACCTTTGTGGTTAGATAACGCATTTAAAAGCGAACTTTTGCCGACATTTGAACGAGCAATAAAAACTATTTCGTTTTGTAAAAATGAATCAGGTGCATCTTTGATAGTTGCAGCCGAAGTTGAGAATTTCGCATCAACAATCTCAATCATTTTGTTTTTTTTCTTTATCTTCTGGAATGTTAAAAATCATAATAACAGGCTCTTCACTAGCGCCCTTTGCGTATGCTTTGCCGTCTATTGTTTTTAATACTACTTCCTCCCCGATAATCTCTTTTCTGTCGTTTATCTGTTTTAAATGAACATTTTTATAAAAATGGTACTCTTTAGTTTGAGGCATATAGACCACTTTTTGCGCCTTTCCTTTGTATATTGCGCCTTCTAGTGTTTTTAAACTAAAAGATGAGTCACCCTCGGCTATAAATTTTGTAGGCTCCTGTTTTTCATCGGTATATATTGTAACTTTTGAAGCATTAAGTTCATCGCTGCCTTTGATGATATTTACATTGCCTTCAAAAATAGATATACCTGCCTTTTGATCTGCGCTAAATGTTTTTGCTTTAATTTTTAACTCTTGTGAAAATAGCGATACTGCTAAAAAAATCATTGCTGCTATACGACTCATTTTTTCCCCTCGTTTAGTTGATATGTTATAAATACATCTTTTGTTTTTAATTTTTTTGAAGAGTTGTTATACTCCAAACCTTTTCCAATTGCTCTATTCTTTTCCATATATACGACATACTCTCCATTTACCCTAGCAATAGATTTTTTCTTGTCGTAAGTGGCTTTTTGTGTCTCAAATATAAGCCCGTCTTCCCTTGAATATATTATATCGCCATCTAGATGAACTATCTCATTTTTATATATGGCGTTCTTTGCTTTCATATTTGCTACATACTCTTTTGAGTTGTCAGTATAATCAATATCGCTTACGGTATATCTGTTTTTATATCTTGTTGCCTCTTTGCCGTTCATTAGAGTAATAAGTCCATTGCTATCAAACTCATACATAGTAAAAGATGAGATGTTAAATAGAGCAATGTCGCCAAATTTATTTTTTGTTACTTCTTTTGGCTGAAAGAAAAAAAGTATCATCATTAATACAACTGATACAAATAAAAAAAAATAGTTAATATTCATTTTTTAAAACCAAGTTGCTAAAAACTTCTCTTTCATATCATTTTGTTCAACCAAAATATCTATCATCTCTCTTACTGCGCCGTCTCCGCCATCTTTGGATAAAATGGTATTTACGATCTCTCGTATCTCTTTTACGCCGTCTTTTGGAGTAAAGCTTCTTCCGACTGCCCTTAGCATTCCATAATCATTTAGATCATCTCCTATGGCGGCAACTTCGTAAGGCTTTAAATTTAAACTATCAATAAGTTCTTCCAAAACTTTTAGTTTATTTTTAACACCTTGATATAAATATTTTATACCAAGCTCTTTGGCTCTATTTTCGACAATTTTTGAATTTCTGCCCGTTATTATAGCGACTTCGTAGCCTATTTTTATCCAACTCGTAATTCCGAGCCCATCTTTTACGCTAAAGTTTTTGCTCTCTACCCCTTCTGATGAGTAAATAAGCTTACCGTCGGTTAAACATCCGTCAACATCTAAAATTATAAGCTTAATCACAATACATCTTTTGTGCTAGGAATTCCGATTCTCTCATTTTTTTGCATTGCGCGACGCAGTGCAACCCCTAGAGATTTAAATGCAGCTTCAATTATGTGATGCTTGTTTTTTCCTCTTAGCGCAACCATATGGGCACTTATTCTGGCATTTGAGATGAATGCCTTGAAAAATTCTTCTACAAGTTCAGTATCAAACTGACCGACTTTCCCGCTTACCTCTATATCGTAAACCAAATATGGGCGGTTGCTAAGATCTAAGTCGCAGCTTACACATGCTTCATCCATAACAATATTTGCGCTTCCAAATCTTTCCATACCCTGCAGTGGATAAATTGCCTCTGCAAATAACGAACCCATAACAATCCCTATATCTTCAACACTGTGATGATCATCAATATGAGTATCGCCTTTGCAAGTTACTTCTAAATCTATAAGCGAGTGTTTTGAAAAGCTCTCAAGCATATGGTCCAAAAACCCGACTCCGCTAGCTATTTTGCTTTTTCCGCTTCCAAAGATATTTAGAGACACCTCTATATCCGTTTCTTTTGTTTTTCTGTTTTTTGTCATCATTTTTTAATCCTCTTTCACTACAAACGAGCCTACAAAATGTCCAAGTGCTATATAGTCTCTTGCCTCTTGCTCACTTCTAAAACCTTTTAACCATACTCTAAATAATCTTCCCTTGTTCGTTTCTACATCTTTTATAATTGTACTGTAACCATCTTTATTATCATATTTTTTCTGTGTTAAAAGCGCACCCTCTACCCTTGTAAACGCTCCGATTTGTATAGCAAAGCCTTCCATAGAAATGTCTTGCGGCGCATCATGTAGCTCTTGCATAGTAGGAATTGTTTTTCTTCCTCTTTGGTCAAATCCAAGAACTTCTACAACAACGGGGGCTGTTCCTTCTCTTAACATATCAATTTTTCTTGCCGCACTATTTGAGAGATCTATAATTCTTGTTGCAACAAATGGACCTCTGTCGTTAATTCTAACAACCGTGCTAAGACTGTTTTTTGTATTTGTAACTTTTACAATCGTATTCATAGGCAGTGTTTTATGAGCCGCTGTCATATCATACATATCGTATGTTTCACCGTTGGATGTCAACTTTCCGTGAAAATCGGGCCCATACCAGCTTGCATTGCCGTTAAATCTATCTCCTACCTTCACAACTGTCGGATGGTATGTTATTCCTCTGATCTCATAAGGTCTCATTGTCGGATGGGTGTAAGTCTCTTTATTTATTTGAGTATCAATTTTTTTACCATCCGGTACATAATCCGGATAAGAGTGTTTTGTTTTTGTACTGCAGCCGCTAAAAAAGAAAAAGACGATTCCTATAAAAAAAAAGGTTTTATTCATATAGTTTTATCTTTTCTCCCTCTTTTAAAAAATCACTCTTCATTTTATTTCTTGTTTTTAAATCTTGAATGTCGATTCTATGTTCTTTAGAAATAGAAGCTAGCGTATCTCCTTTTTTAACCGTATAAATGGATGAACTAAGCATCTTTTGAGTTTTCGGCAAAACTATAGAAGGGATAATTAAACTCTGCTTTGAGGATAGCTTGGTACTTTTTAGATTGTTAAAATCTTTAATAATATTTGATGTTACCCCATATTTTGCGGCAACCTTAGATAAGGTTTCGCCGGCTTTTACAATATGAATAGTATGGATTTTTTTGATACTGTCTTCAAAATATTTTTGTTTAAAATCGGAGAGTTTGACATAAGGTATATGTATATCATACTCTTTTATATAAGGCGGAATTACTCCGTACATTAAATGTTTATTTAATTTTTGCAAATCTTCCAAAGGCATCTCAATTAACTTTGCAACTCTCTCAAGCGACTCTCCGCTAGGTAGCTTTACGGTTGCTATAGAATAAGCATTTGCTCGATTTAAAAGATGTTCATATTCACTCTTTAGTAAAAATTCTTCATCGTTTCCAAGCATTGCCAAGGCAATGATTTTTCTTATATGAAGTCTGCTCTCTCGCGGAATATATTTTTTTTCAGGGTCTAGCAAAACAGAGAGATCGTCACTTCCTGCTTCTTCGATAGCTCTGCTTAGTTTTCCGCCGCCGCAATTGTATGCGATAGCAACCAAATACCATTTTCCAAACTGTTTATGAAGTGCATTTAAATATTTTGCCGCTGCTTCCGTTGACTTAATGAGATCTCTTCTTTCATCTACATATTGATCTATTTTAAGTCCGTAAAGCTTTCCTGTTTGCGGCATAAACTGCCATAAGCCCGATGCACTTGTTGCAGAATAGGCTCTAACTAAAAAATGTGACTCTGCCATAGACAAAAATAAAAATTCCGGTGGAATATTATGTTTTGTCAATATATTTTTAATTGCAGGAACGAAAAAATAGCCATCATCCATTGCTTGAAAGAATCTTTCTTCATTGTATATCGTAGTATCGCTATTTTTCATTTCATTCATCATAGGGTCGTTTATAAAAGACGGGTCAATATCAAAAGCGTCCAAAATGGCAACTTCTTTTGCGTAATTTGATGTGTATGTTAAGTTGGCATAAAGAAAAAACGGAAATAGCATAAGTATAAAAAATTTTATCATAATTTGATTCTTAATTTGGATTTAAACTATAAATTATAGCCAAAAGAGAGCCTAAAAAGGTAAATACTGTTTAATACTATGAAATATTAAATAGTCTTAAAGCATTATTCGTTGATAATTCTTCTATATTTTTTAAAGAAATATCTAAAATTTCACCAATTTTTTGAGCTATAAATTTTGTATAAAGTGGCTCATTTCTCTCGCCTCTATGGGGAGTAGGAGTTAAATAAGGACCATCTGTTTCAATTACTATTTTTTCAAGTGGGATTTTTGGTAACACTTGAAGAAGTTTTTTAGCATTTTGAAATGTTATGACACCGCCTATACCAAAATAAAAGCCTTCTCTTGCCAAAGATAGCAGCTCTTCATCGGCATTGAAGCAATGAAGCACTCCTCCTATCTCTTTTGCTTCATACGAGAGTAAAATCTCCTTGGAGTCCCTTGAAGCATCTCTAATATGTATTATAAGAGGTTTTTTGTACTTCTTTGCTAGCTCAATTTGGGATATAAAAATCTCTTTTTGTCTCTTTTTGTCTCTCTCTTTATCCTCGTTAGTTCCCTCAAGCCTGAAATAGTCAAGTCCGCATTCACCTACTGCTACGCATTTTGGATGCTTTATGTACTTTTCAAGCTCAAGTACATTAAATGTATCCATATCATAAGGATGAACACCAACGGCAAAATAGACATCACTGTTGTTTTGAGCTATTTCTATGGCTCTTGTCAAGTTTTTTGGGTCTGCACCGGGAATGATAAAGCGTGTTACCCCACTCTCTCTGGCTCTGTTTAAAACTTCATTCAAATCATCTTTGTATCTTGCATCATCAAGATGCACATGTGTGTCAATTATCATATTTTCTTCATTTTGTATTTAAATTTAATAGCTCTTTTGCAAATTGCTTTGCTTCTTGTGTAATGTTCTCACCGCTTATGATTCTGGCTATTTCATCTACTCTATCATCAAAATCAAGCTCTCTTACATAAGATGTATCGCCTTTTTTGTGTACCAAAAAGTGTTGGTCGCCCATTGAAGTTAGTTGTGGCTGGTGTGATATAACAAATATTTGAAAAAATTTTGAGAGTTGCTTTAGCACTTTTGCGACACTCATGGACTCTTCACCGCTAAGGTTTGCATCTATCTCATCAAGCATTAGCACCCCGCCGTTTTTATTCATAAATTCAGACTTTATAGCCAAAATAGCAAGACGGAGTCTGTTAAACTCCCCGGTACTGATTTTTTGAAGATCGGTTGAGTTTAGTTTTAAAACTATTTTATCTTTTCCTAAGGGTCCAAGATCCGTATCTATAATCTCTATTTTTGCATTGCGAAGGTATAGTTCTTTTAAATACCTGTTCAAATCATCGTTAAAAGATGCTATTTCGCTTTTACGAAGAGCGCTGAGTTTATCTGCCAAATCTTTAGCTTTTTTACCAAGAGCTGCTTCTTTAGCCGCCAAATCACCTTTTGTGACCTCTATATTTTCATACTTTGCAAGCTCTTGTATCTTTTGTTCTTTATATTTTAAGGCATCTTCTATGCTTCCGTATCTTCTTTTAAGCTCACTAAGCTCTTCAATGCGGTTTAAAACATCTTCTACATCGACATCTTCTAACATCTCAAAACGCTCTTGCGCATTCTCCATTATAGCTCTAAGTTCATTCATGGCATCGCTAAAAAAAGAGCTATCCATATTTAAAAGGTCCAATGCGCTAAAGACGGAGCGTTCATACTCAAAAATAGCACTTGCCTTAGATAGACTATCGAGTGCTTTTTCCTTTTTTGAAAGCTCTTTTTTTATCTCTAGAAGTTCGTTGTCCTCAGATGGCTTAGGATTTATGTCATTTATTTTTTTAATTTCAAAAGCCGCAAACTCTTTTAACTCAACTACCCGTCTTTCCTCATCTTCAATCAAAAGAAGCTCTTTTTTTACTTTTTGATGTTCTAAGAATATCTCTTTGTAGCTGTTTTTTATCTCGTTGGCATTAAGCCCTTTTTTATCTACTCTTTTGTCTAAAATAGATAATAGATTTTCATTTTCAAAGTCGCTAAAATCCCTTAGCGAAAGATGTTTTAGATATGCAGATGCGATCGTGTTTATAGTTTTTTTTGACACATTTTGATTATTTATAAAGTATCTTGATTTCTCTTTTTTTATATATTTAAAAATATTTACATCGTCAAATTCTATGGAGTCGTCTTTGCCGGTTAAATCCCATGATACACTTGATTCACAAAGTGCAGCATCGCATGATTCACTTCCAAATGTAGATAAAATAGAGCTAATGAGTATCGATTTACCGCTTCCGCTTGGGCCGCTAAATATAATCAGCCCTGATTTTAAATCTAACTCTACCTCTTTAAAACTAAGGTACTCTTTTAAATAAAATCTCTCTATCATTCTCCCCAGCCTAATTTTTCTTTAAGAACGCTAAAGTAGTTATAATCCTCTTTATGAATAAGTTTTACGGTGTTGTGTGCCAGCTTAATGTGAAGACTCTCACCTAGTTCTAGTTCATGCATATCTTGCCCGTCTATAATAATAAGCGCCCTTTCTTCAGATGTTTTCATTTCTATGGAAAAACGCCCCGGCAGTACAACGGGTCTTTGCTTGAGCGAGTGAGGGCAAATGGGTGTGAGAGTAAAAACATTGCTCATAGGGAAGAGAACAGGTCCGCCTGCCGAGAGGTTGTATGCAGTAGAACCTGTAGGTGTTGAAACTATAAGCCCGTCCCCGTAATAGGTGTTAAACGCTTTGCCATCTACTAGAGTTTCTATATGAATCATTTTTGAGACTCTCTCTCTTGTTAAAACAACATCGTTAAATGCGTACATTTTAAACTCTTTTGAATCTTTAAAAACTGTTGCTTCCAATACTGCTCTTTCATCAATTCTATATTTTTTTTGAATCATTTTCTCAACAAAAGATTCGAGCTCATCAAGAGAGAGATCTGCTAAAAAACCAAGATTTCCTGCATGTATGCCAAGTATGGGAATATCAAAATCAAACGACTTTCTGGCAGTAGATATTAGCGTTCCGTCCCCTCCAAAGCTTACTATAAAATCGCATGAAACACAGATCTTCTCAAAACTGCTGCCATCTTCTGCTATCATAGATGCGCTATTTGCCTCAAGCAAGACCTTGATACCGTACTTTTCAAAGATACTTTTTAATTTTATATAATTATCTTTTAATTCAGGAGTAGCCGGTCTTAAAACAACACCTACAATTTTTATATCTCTATTTTTCAAAATGACTCTTTAAAAATATTTTTTTAATTAGGCAGGTTGGGCAAATAGTTACCGCGACCATGGCGGAATAGTTTTTATAGATTTAAGAGATAAAAGCGGTCTGATTCAGCTTACATGTGATCCAGAAGACAGTCCCTCTTCCCACAAGACGGCAAGTGGAGTTCGTGATGAGTTTGTCCTTGTTGCAAAAGGTAAAGTTCGTTTGCGTGGTGAGGGCTTAACAAATCCTCGCCTAAAAACAGGTGCGATTGAAATCGTTGTGGACGAGCTAATCATAGAGAACAAATCGGCGGCAGTTCCTTTTGTTATCGGTGATAAAAATGTCGGTGAAGAGACAAGACTTAGATACCGCTACTTAGAGCTAAGAGACCCATCTATGTATGAGACTTTCCGTCTTCGCTCAAAAGCTGCAATTGCTGCTAGAAATATCTTGGATGAAAATGGCTTTTTGGAAGTTGAAACTCCGATACTTACAAAATCAACTCCTGAGGGTGCAAGAGACTATCTAGTACCATCTCGTGTTCACAGCGGCGAATTTTACGCTCTTCCACAATCTCCGCAACTCTTCAAACAGCTTCTTATGGTAGGCGGATTTGACAGATATTTTCAAATAGCAAAATGTTTTAGAGATGAAGATTTAAGAGCCGACCGCCAGCCTGAGTTTACTCAGATAGATGTCGAGATGAGTTTTTGTGACCAAGAGGATGTCATGCTTATCGCAGAAAAACTTCTCGTTGCCATGTTTGGCGCTTGCGGCGTTGAAATCAAACCACCGTTTAACCGCATAGCATACAGAGATGCGATGGAGTGGTACGGTTCGGATAAACCGGACTTAAGATACGACCTTAAAATGGTTGATGTTATCGATATCTTTGAGAGATGTGATAATGAAATATTTACAAATATCGCAAAGCAACCGCATAAAAACCGCATAAAAGCTCTTAGAGTTCCAGGGGCGGATTTGGTTTTCTCAAAAAGAGAGATGAAAACTTTTGAAGATTTTGTTCGTCAGTTTGGCGCACAGGGGCTTGGATACTTCCAAATGAAAGAGGATGGATTGAAAGGTCCGCTTATTAAGTTTTTCACGGATGCAGACATTGCACTTCTTGTAGAGAGACTTGGGATGGAAGTCGGCGATGTTGTCTTCTTCGGTGCAGGAGATAAAAAGACTGTTTGGGACTATATGGGCAGACTTCGCATCTTCATAGCAGAACATGAGAAGATGAATCTTGTCGATAAAGATGCTTACGAGTTTGTATGGGTAGTTGATTTTCCTATGTTTGAAGTTGAAGAGGGAAGAGTAAAAGCGCTTCACCACCCTTTCACACAGCCAAAAGATACAGACAAAGACGATGTAGAAGAGATAGACTCTATCGCTTATGATATCGTACTAAACGGCACTGAACTTGGCGGTGGAAGTATCCGTATCCATAAAGAGGAGATGCAAGAGGAAATTTTCAAACTTCTTGGCATCGGCGAAGAGGAAGCTAGAGAGAAGTTTGGTTTCTTGCTTGACGCACTCAAGTTTGGCGCACCTCCACACGGCGGTTTTGCTATCGGGTTTGACAGACTTATGATGCTTCTGTCTAAAAAATCAAGCATCCGTGATGTTATAGCATTCCCTAAAACGCAAAAAGCTTCTTGTATCTTGACAAAAGCACCGAGTGAAGTGGATGCTATGCAGCTAAGAGATCTACATATAAAAATCAGATAATGAAAAAACTATTTCTGATTATCGGTGCACCCGGCTCCGGCAAGACTACCGATGCAGAGCTTATCGCAAAGCAAAATAGCGAGATAACGCACTACTCCACAGGCGATATGCTCCGTGCGGAAGTTGCAAGCGGTTCTGCTCTTGGAGCGGAGATAGAGAGCTACATATCCAAAGGGCTTATCGTTCCCATAAAAATAGCTATAGAGACTATAGTAAGTGCTATAAAAAATGCTCCTACTTCTATCATAATTATAGACGGCTATCCAAGAAGCATGGAGCAGTTGAATGCCTTGGATGACTACCTAAAAACTGACTCATCACTAGAGCTTTGCAGTGTTATGGAAGTATATGTAAGCGAAGACATTGCAAGAGATAGAGTTTTAGGACGATCTCGTGGTGAAGATGATAAAGTTGAAGTATTTAATAACCGTATGAAAGTTTACATAGAGCCTCTGAGAGATATAAAAGCATTTTACAGTGATAAAAATCTATTGCATACGATAGATGGTGAGCGAACTATAGAAGAGATAGTCTTTGAAATGGAAGATTTTATAAAATCTAAGATTTAAAAAATAGCCGAAATTATTTCGGCTATCCTCTGTTAGCCTAGCTTTGCTATGATGGCTGCTTCAACATCAGCAATATTCGCCGTGCCATCAACCGTTATATAAGCCAGACTATCTACTTTTGAAGCTTGCTCTTTATAGTAGCCTATAAGCGGCTTTGTCTGTTCATGATAGACTTTT
>JAUPKZ010000121.1 GCA_030837195.1 Campylobacterota bacterium | reverse complement strand
GGAGAAGTTTTAGATGTTGTAGGTAAGCGAGGCGGCTATAATTTTGCTTTTGCGTGGGCAAGCGGATATATGGTCGCTAAAGATATAACTAAAGATAAATAAGATAGACTTTTAGCAATATCAGCAAAAGAGGTTCTTCTATGTCAACATCTCTAATAGTCTTAGTCGTCATTGTTCTTGTCTTAGTGCTTATGTACAACTCGCTTGTTTCTAAAAAAAATCAAGTTGAAAATATCTTCTCAAGCGTAGATACGGTTCTTAAAAAACGCTACGACCTCATCCCAAACCTTGTCGCTTCGGTTAGCAAATATATGGAGCATGAAAAATCACTCCTAGAAAATGTCACACGCCTTCGCGCAGAAGCAAACAAGCCAAATCTCAGCGATGGCGAAAAAATAGCACTTGATGCAAAAATAACCTCTGCTCTTGGCTCTATCATGGTAGCCGTTGAGAACTATCCTGAACTTAAGGCAAATGAGAATGTTATGCATCTCCAACACACGCTGCATGAGGTAGAAGAGCAGATATCGGCGGCTAGACGCGCTTACAACCAAAGCGTTACCGACTACAACAACGCCATAGAGATGATTCCGACAAGTTTTATGGCTTCGCTTATGAACTACAAACGAAAAGAGGTGTTTACTATAGTTGATGCAGAACGACAAAATGTCAATGTAAAAGAGCTCTTTAGCTAGGCATAGCGATGAAGAGCGTAAGTGAGCTTACCGACTTTTACTACAAAAACCTCTTTCCGACTCTGCAAAAACTAGAGAACGATAGAAAAAACCTAAAACACCGTATTGTTTTTGTTGCCGTAACAATGACGGCATTTTTCATCTTTTTAGCATACTCTTTAGGCAATTTCTATGAATTTATCTTATTTGCATATATTGCTTTAGGCGGCATACTCTATAAATATTTAGTTCACGACTATACGCACGAATTTAAAATGAGTGTCATAAAACCGCTTGTTCACGCCATAGACTCTACTCTGCTCTACTCATCTACTACTCATATTTCGGAGTATTTTTTTCAGCACTCAAAACTCTTTAGCGAGCCGGACAAACTAAGCGGCAACGACTATGTAAAAGGTCAGATTGACGGCATAAATATCCAATTTTCAGACCTTCATGCCCAAAAGAAAAATCAAAACTCCAAAGGCAGAGATACATGGAGCACCATATTTCAAGGTCTTTTTATAGTTGCGGATTTTAACAAACACTTTAAGGGAGAAACGATTGTTTTGCCAGACACCGCTCAAAGCACATTCGGCGATCTCATAGGTCATTGGCTCCAGTCAAATAATGCAGCCAGAGATGAGCTTGTCAAGATGGATGACCCAGCATTTGAAAAAGAGTTTGTCGTTTACTCGTCAGATCAGATAGAAGCAAGATATATCTTGTCTCACTCGCTTATGAAAAAGCTGCTTGACTTTAAGCACAAGTCGAAACAGAGCGTTTATATCTCATTTATCGGTACTCATATCTACATAGCCATCAGTTATGATAGGGATTTGTTTGAGCCGTCCGTATTTCATTCGCTTTTAGACTATAAAGTGGCTATGGAGTATGTTAAAACCCTGCATTTAGCCATAGGGGTCGTAGAGGAATTAAAACTAAATCAAAAACTATGGAGCAAACAATGAACGAAGAGAAAAATATTATTTTAGAGAGCATAAAAGACTTTTTTACTCTTAAAATGTTTAAATTTTCCATACTTCCGTTTGTTTTAAGCATAGTTATCTTGTATATGTTCTTTTTTTGGCTTATCGGCATCGGTCTTGATGGTATTACGGCAGACATACAAACCACTCAAACAACCATAGAAGACGGTGTAGCACATACGCAAAGCGAATCATTTAAATTTGAAGGTTCATCTATTTTAAATTTTCTAATGACCTACATTCTAAAATCTTGGATAGCCTCTTTTTTAGTATATATCATTGGCGCATTTGCGGCTATTTATGCCTCAGTATTTGTAGCAATCATAATCATAGGTTTTTTAACGCCCTATATCTTAAAAGAGGTTCAACTAAGACACTATAGCGATATCGCACTCTCAAATAGCTCAAATTTGCTACCTACTCTCCTCTCAACTTTAAAATATTTAGCAGTTATGATAGCTTTGTTTATACTGCTTATACCGCTTTACTTTATACCGTTTATCTCTTATACCATTTAGCATATTTTTTACATCTGTTTTATTTGTTATATATCTTGGGCATACATATTTTTTAGAGGCAAAGAAATTAAGAGTTGCATAAAAAAATGAAGAGTTGGTTTTTTCATAACAAATCTATATCCTCATCATCCTCTTCATCCATCTCTTTTAAGACCATAGCGCGGTAGGCTTCATCTTTTGCAACAAGTCCAGCTTCATACAAAAACTGCGATGGCAAAAAATTAATCTTTTTTATTTTGTCGTATTTTGCATAGCTAAGATAAAGTATATCTTTTGCCCTTGTAACTGCGACATAAAAAAGCCTTCTCTCTTCATCGAGCGAGCCGCCTCGCTGCATAAGTTTTCTGTTTGGAAAGCGTCCGTCCATCAGATCAACTATATAGACTTCTTTGTACTCCAAACCTTTTGAGGCATGCACACTCAGCAGGTTTACCCCCTCGCCTTGCGTTAAGTCTGATGAACCCAAAATCATAGCATTTAAAAATCTGTCATGCTCAGAGTACGGTTTTGAGAGTTCTTCAAGTAAAATCATCTTCCTCTCTATTTTTGAGAGTGAATCCGCCTTTTGCCGCTCATCAATACTTCCGTCTTTAAGCGTTGCCCTCTTTGTTGCAAGCACTTCAGATATATTTTTAAAAATAGCCGACAATGCAATTTTTTTAACAACCGTTTTTGGGTCTTTAACACCTTTTAAATCTCTGTATAACAGATAAAAATCATACAAAAATGTAGCACTCTCTTTTGTGAGCTTTGGATGTTTTAGTATAGGGTTTTTTATAAATTTATCTTCAAAACCTAATTTTAAAAATTTTGCAACACTGCCAAGCTCTAAGAGGTCATCAAAAAGCCCCAACTGATGATTTTGCTTTTTTTTGGGAAAAGGGTTTGTTATAGACTCATCAGGCGCATAGAGTCCATAAAAAATTCTTCCGTCTCCTAGAGTTTTTAACGCAATATAAATCTCTTTTGCCATAGCGCTTCCGATTGTTCCGCCTTTTCTCTTACAGTTGATGCCAAGCTCTCTTAGACCGACCTCTATACCATCGGCAGATGAGTTGTTTCTAAAAATAACGGCTATTTCATCTTTTGGAGTTTTTGTATTTTGTATCCTAAAGGCTATATCATGGTACTGATCAAAAAGTTCGTCATACGCAAGTAGTTTTGGGCTTTGCGCCTCATAAATACGAGTTACTTCAAGTTTTTTAGGATAAATCCTTTCATTATGCTCTATTACTTTTGATGCAAGAGATAAAATCGGCACTGTTGAGCGGTAGTTTTTTGTAAGGGTATGAACTTTTGCATTTGGAAATTTTTTTGAAAATGTACCGATGATGGAGATATCCGCACCGTTAAAAGCGTAAATGCTCTGGTCATAATCCCCTACACAAAAGAGTGAGGGCGGATTCATCGCATCTATGAGAGTTCCTTGAAGCGCATTTGTATCTTGATACTCATCTACAAGTACCTCTTTATATCCAAGCTCTCTATCTTTGCACATTTTTCTAAATTTCAACAACAAATCATTAAAGTTTAAAAAGCCGTACTCTTTTTTAAGCTCCTCAAACTCATCGACAATATCTGCGTAAATCATAGAAAAAGGCGTATGTTCAGGATACTTGTTTTTTATCCACTCTTCAAAATTATTTACAAGTTCCGTGTTTTGATAAAAGGAGTAAACATCATATAGATAGTTTCCGCCATACGGTGCTATCTCAGCTCCTAAATGCCCGAATGTGCGTTTTTCATATACACTTCTAAAGAGAGTTTTCAGCTCTCTTTGCTGCTTTAAAACAACCTTTTTATTCTCTTTTTTTAGCCATCTGTAACTTACTGCATGAAATGTTCCTGCATCTATTTTTGAAGCTATATCTTTGCCGAAAAAGTCTGCAACTCTTTGAATCATCTCCGCAGCAGCCTTATTTGTAAAAGTAAGAAGCAAAATTTCATGAGGCTCCACACCAGACTTTAAAAGATGAGCGATGCGTCCGACTATCGTAGAAGTTTTTCCCGTTCCGGCAGAAGCTATAATGAGGTTTTGTTTATAAGTCGATACGGCAGCTGCATACTGTTCTTCATTAAGTCGCGAAAGTGGCAAAGATACTCCTAAAAAACTAAGAGCGTAATTATACTAACTTTAGCTTCATCTTTTTTACATTAAAATATGTTTATTTTTCTATATTATAAGTAAAAAACAAATTTATTTTGATAAAATATGTTTATCACATATAAGGAATTATTATGCCAACAAATGACAATTTATTAAAAATAATTTCTCATGAAACAAAAGATGTTATTAACGAAATGGATGTTGTCACTCCGACCATATACAAATCCATATTTTCCAAGTTTGCCGCTTTACATAACATAAATATGAACGAAGAAGAAAAAATTACCGATAGTTTATTGGATGATAAAATTGCTCTCTATACGGATATGTACCACCAAACTTCTAAAAATACACAACAATTAAGTGATAACACGGACAAAGCAATATTCGCTATAAAAGAGAAAAATGAAACTTCCCTTAAAGAAGTTTTAGAAGAGACAAAAAATTTACAACTTGAGATAGAAAAACTAAAACAATCAGTTTATAAAGATGAACTTACAGATGTTTTCAACAGAAAATGGCTGCATAATAATTATCTTGAAGATAAAGAAAAAAGCTTTAAGATTCCCGGCGTACTTGCTATCATCGATTTAAATTACTTTAAAATCATAAATGATACTTACGGACATATCATAGGAGATAAAGTCTTAGTTTATATTGCCAACCAACTAAAAGCCATAGAAGAAGCCGTAATCAGGTACGGAGGCGATGAATTTATAGTTATCTTCCCCGTCACGACGACAAAGGATAGTGCTTATAAAAAATTAGATGCTGCAAGAGAAAAGATAATAAAAAAACATTTAGTAGTAAAAGAGTCTTCATTTAAAGTAAGCTTCTCTTTCGGTGTTTGCGAGTTTAAAAAGAGTGACACTCTATCTGATGTAATAGAGAAAGCAGATAGTAATATGTACGACGATAAAATCCGCATAAAAGCAAAAATTACCGGGATTCATTAACTAAACTCCAAAGTTGATTTGGAGTCTAGTTTATGAAAAAACTCTATTTTTCAAATATTTTTCAAAATGCTCCAAAAGTTTACTGTTTGGAATTTTTGTCAAATCTGAATGAAGATTTATCTTTAGACTCTTTTTGTTTCCGTTTTCAAGCAGCTCAACAATCTGATTGTTAATTGCTTTTGGAGCAGCCAAATACCAAAATTCATGAGAATGCTGTTTTAGAGCCGAAGAAATCTGTTCGCCAATCTCTTTAATTCTACGGCGTTCCGACTCTATAGCTATATTGTGATCTTCGCCAAATCCGCTAGAATTTGAACCTCTAAAATTTCCATGTTGATCAGATACCTTTTCACTCAACTTTTTGTGCGTCTCTAAACTATCAATACTCTCAAGAAGCTCTACCGACTCTCTACCTAGAGGGTCTTTCTTTATTTCAAACAGTTTAAAATGCTGCAAATCAACAACCACGATAATTTTTGGTAACATAACGACTCCTTTTATAGACAGGCTTAATATAACAACTTCATTCTATCAATAAAATATAAAAATATTCTTTAAAAACAACCAGAGAATTAGAAAATATTGCATAAGCGTATCATCACATATTTTTAGATATAATCGCGCAATTTTTAGAGCAAACAATTAAGGTAATATATGTCAAACAGTTATGAAGCACAACAAACAGAAGATAAATTTTATAAAATTTGGGAAGAGAGAGGCTACTTTGAAGTAGATGGCAACAAAGCCATTCAAGAAGAGGGAAAAAACTTCTCCATTATGATGCCTCCGCCAAATGTCACGGGGCGCTTACACATAGGTCATGCGCTTACATTTACGCTTCAAGACATCATCACCCGTTACAAACGCATGGACGGCTACAAAACTCTTTGGCAACCGGGGACTGACCACGCAGGAATTGCAACGCAAAATGTCGTTGAAAAACAGCTTTTAGCAGAGGGAACGACTAAAGAGGAGATAGGCAGAGAGGCGTTTTTAAAGAGAGCGTGGGCATGGAAAGAGGAGTCAGCAGGCATCATGACCTCACAGCTGCGCAAAATGGGCGTAAGTCCCGCTTGGAAGCGTGAGAGATTTACCATGGATGAGGGGCTTCAAAAGTCTGTAAAAGAGGCGTTTGTGCATCTCTACAATCAAGGGCTAATCGTTCGTGGAAACTACATGGTTAACTGGTGTACGCATGACGGCGCACTCAGCGACATAGAGGTTGAACACGAAGACCATGACGGCAAGTTTTACCACATCCGTTACCCTTTTGCCGATGGAAGCGGCTTTGTAGAGGTTGCAACTACAAGACCTGAAACATACTTTGGCGACAGTGCCGTTATGGTGCATCCTGAAGATGAGAGATACAAACATCTTTTGGGCAAAAAAGTAAGGCTTCCGCTCACAAGCAGAGAAGTAGCCATCATCGCCGATGAGCATGTTGATATGACATTTGGAACGGGTGTGGTAAAAGTTACTCCCGCACATGACCAAAACGACTATGAAGTTGGTAAAAGACACGACTTGGAGTTTATCACGGTTTTTGATGAAAAAGGGATTTTAAACGAGTATGCAGGGGAATTTCAAGGACTAGAGAGACTTGCCGCTCGTGAGATTATCGTTAAAAAACTTCAAGATGAGGGCTTTATAGTAAAAATTGAGGATCACAAACATCAAGTGGGACACTGCTACAGATGTAAAAATGTAGTCGAACCGTACATCTCAAAACAGTGGTTTGTTAGAAGCGAAGTAGCTAAAAAATCTATCGAGAAGACTAACAACGGCGAAGCGAAATTTTTCCCACCACACTGGATAAACTCCTACAACTCTTGGATGGGCGATTTGCGTGACTGGTGTATCTCCCGTCAGCTTTGGTGGGGACATCAAATCCCTGTTTTTTACTGCGGCGATTGTGATCATGAGTGGGCAAGCCTTAAGGATGTAGAACATGCGTGTCCAAAGTGTGCTTCAAAAAACATCTCACAAGACCCAGATGTGCTTGATACTTGGTTTAGCTCCGCACTCTGGCCGTTTTCGACACTTGGTTGGGGGAATGGCGATGTGGATATGGACAAGCTTTTCACTTCACAAGATATGAAAGATTTTTATCCAAACTCACTTCTTATCACAGGTTTTGACATCCTCTTTTTCTGGGTAGCTAGAATGATGATGATGGGGGAGAGCTTCATTGGCGAATTGCCGTTTAACCACATCTATCTGCATGCACTTGTTCGCGATGAGCATGGGCAGAAGATGAGCAAATCAAAAGGCAATGTTATCGACCCGCTTGACATGGTTGAGAAATACAGCGCAGATATACTCCGTTTTACTTTAGCAATAAGTGCCGCGCAAGGGCGTGATATCCGTATGAGTACGGACAAGCTGGAACAAAACCGCAACTTTACAAACAAGCTCTACAATGCGGCAAAATTTTTACAGATGAATGTTGACACCTTTGCCGATTTAAACGGTTTTTGCATAGAAAGCAACCTTGGACGCTATATGCTCTCAAGATTAAATGTTGCAACGGCAGAAGTAAGAGCGTGTTTTGATGAGTATAGATTTAACGATGCAGCAACCGTAATTTATAGATTTATATGGAATGAATTTTGTGACTGGGGGATTGAGCTAAGCAAAGCAGATAAAGAAGCCATAGGGGATCTTGGAGCTATATTTAAAGAGTCTATGAAACTTCTGCACCCTTTTATGCCATTCATTACAGAGTATCTATACCATGAGCTAAGCGGTACAAAACTAGAAGAATCAAAATCCATAATGGTTATGCGATATCCATATAAAACAAAAGCAAGAGTCAAAGATGAAGAGAGATTTGAGCTTATTATGGATGCTATCATCTCTATCCGCCGCGCCAAGGTTTTAGTAGATCTTGCAAATCAGAAGATAGAGAGAGCGTTTGTCAAGATAGATGCTCTAAGCAATGATGAAAAAGAGCTTAT
>JAUPKZ010000011.1 GCA_030837195.1 Campylobacterota bacterium | reverse complement strand
GTAACTTAATTGTGCTATAATGCTACTCTAAAAAATCCAAAGGAAATTTCTAATGACCCAAAGCGACCCAGCCTCGCGAAGTTTTGACCCTTCTTGCATAGGAGCAATTCTATGACACTACTTGTAGTATATTTATCTATCGCTCTCTTAATATCGTTTCTGTGTTCTATTTTAGAAGCAGTTTTGCTATCCAGTACAAATTCATATATCGAGAGTTTATCCAAAGATCACAGCGAAGATATAATAAGCAAACTCAAAAAATTAAAAGCAAATATTGATATACCTATATCATCCATTTTAACTTTCAACACTTTTGCACATACTATGGGTGCAGCCGGAGTTGGTGCTCAGGCACAAATTCTCTTTGGCGAAGAGTGGCAGAGTGCTATAGCGTTTGTTGTAACACTTTTGATTTTATATGTCTCTGAAATCATCCCTAAAACCATAGGTGCGATTTATTGGAAGCAGCTTCTTATACCTTCTGCGCATATCATATCGGTTATTGTTGTTCTTAGTACCCCTTTTAACTGGGTTTCGGCGTTTATCACAAATGTCATAGCTAAAAACAAGAAACATCAAAGCAATTTTTCAAGAGATGAGATAATGGCAGTTGTTGCAATGGGTGAAAAAGAGGGAACAATTTTAAGTAAAGAGAGTGATTTGATAGAAAACCTCTTAAAACTTAAAAACATAAAAGCGAAAGACATAATGACCCCGAGAAGTGTTGTATTTGCTATGCCTGCTTCTACAACCATCGAAGATGCAATAGAAGATGACCGCATGTATATCCACTCCCGTATCCCGATTTTTGGAGAGACGCTTGATGATGTTGTAGGTATTGTTTTCAACCAGCGAATTCTTGAAGAGAGTAATGAGGACAATGACAATATAACTTTAGAGAGCATATCTCATGAAGTACATATGGTTTCTGAAAATATACCTGTTCCAAATCTAATTGATATGTTTGTAAAGAAAAAAACACATCTTTTTGTAGTCTTTGATAGTTACGGGCAAACTTCCGGTGTTGTAACACTTGAAGATGCAATAGAGACGCTTTTAGGTGTCGAGATAGTTGATGAGATGGACGAGATAGAAGATATGCAAGTTTTTGCAAAAGATAGAAACAAGCAATTCCAAGATCGTATGAAGTTAGAGCGTAAAAAGATAGAAAAAGCAAAGATATCTTAAAGAGGGAATTTTGATGGTTAAAGTAAGCGCAATTCAGATGCAAATGAGTGAAAATAAACTCTCCAATATAGCTAAAGCTGAAGGGTTTGTGCGTGAAGCTGCGCGCAATGGTGCGCAAATCATCCTTTTACCGGAGCTCTTTGAAGGCTTTTACTTCTGCAAAGATATGGATGAGCGGTATTTTTCATGGGCTACTCCAAGAGAGGGCAATAGGCTTATAGAGAATTTTAGTGCTCTTGCAAAAGAGCTAAAAGTAGTTATTTTAATTAGCTATTTTGAGAAGAGCGATGAGGGCTACTTTAACTCTTTAGTTGTTGCGGATGCAGACGGAAGCGTGATGGATAACTACCGAAAAACTCATATTCCTGATGGTCCCGGATATGAGGAGAAGTTTTACTTCAAACCGGGTAATACGGGCTTTAAGGTATATGATACCGCTTATGCAAAGATAGGTGTCGGCATCTGCTGGGATCAGTGGTTTTGCGAGACTGCAAGAGCTTTGACGCTTATGGGTGCCGAGATTATCTTCTATCCTACTGCCATCGGAAGCGAACCTGAGATTCATCTTGACTCTAAAGAGCATTGGCAAAGGGTTCAGATGGGACACGCTGCTACAAATACCGTTCCCGTGGTTGTTGCAAACCGCATAGGTGAAGAAAAAGGCGATACTTGCACGCTTAATTTTTACGGCTCATCTTTTATAACAGACTACACGGGTGCAAAAATAGCCGAAGCCTCAAGAGACAAAGAGGAGATAATCTACGCCGATTTCGATATAGAAGATAATCAAAAACAACGCCACTATTGGGGGCTTATACGAGATAGGCAGCCAAAGGCATATGTTAATATTTGTAATTAAGGAAACGAAAATGAGAAAAATAGTTATAACAACAGCTTTAGCTCTAGGAGTTCTTGCAACTCAATCATTGGCATTTGATATGGGTTCTATGTTAAAGTCTGCTGCTCCAGCAGTTGCACAAAGTGTAGCACCGCAAACGACTGCAACGCTGCAAAATAATACTCTTGTAAATTCGCTTAGTTCGTCGCTTGGAGTAACTCAGACTCAGGCAATAGGCGGGAGTGCAGTTCTTTTAAACAGCGCAAAGAGCAAAATGGATCCTGCGCAATTTTCTACTTTGACACAAAAAACTCCCGGTTTTGGAGATATACTAAATAGTGGCGCTGCTTCATCGCTTATTGGCAATACAACTCCGCAAAGCCAGTTTCAAGCACTCGGAATGGATGGTTCAATGGTAAAGCAATTTGCACCTATCATAGCTGAATATGCAAAAGGGTATGTGTCACCTGAGATAGCAACCGCACTACTAAGCGCAATATCTTTTTAAAAAGCCTCTCTGTTATTTAGCATAAAATTTGGAACTATTTTTGCTTCTTTTGCAAAAATAGTTTAAAGGTATTTATGTAGATGGAGATTGTACTTCGAAATAATCTTATCCTTGTTACTACGGACTTTGATACGCTAAATGCGATGTGGATGAGAAATTTTCTAAATAACCATTCAAGGGGCATGCTTTTTTTACAAAAGGCAGTTTTGGTATTTAGAAACGAAACACTCAAAGAAGCAAGAGAAGATTTTATAAGAGAACTAAGCCAATACCACGCAACTAAACATGATTTTTCATATGAGTTTTTTCTTCGCTCTATGCTTAAATTTGGAAATCAGCCCATAAAAATAGAACTAAGCAAAGAGGAAAAACCGCAAGAAGTACAAGTCAATCTTTATGCTTACAGTAGCGATACGGTTCTCATTTCGCTTGATTATCCAAACTCTTGGGTAATGAGCTATCTTCGTTCTCAGTTAGAAGTTTACATAGAGAGGGGTACAGATGTTTCGCTAGTACTAGATGTTTCCGACTATAGAGCAAAAGCAAGGCTCGATAGAGCTCTTAACAAAAAAAATGTTTTACACTACCAAATCCATTATAACTTTAATGAGCATTTCTTAAGTAAGCTTTATAGTGATTTTAGTAGATATAGTTTTGGAAATCTATCAAGAGAGCTAGATGATGGTTACGCGCATTTTTATGCAGTGTTGCAGTGCCCTGTCGGTGCAAGCCAAGAAGATTTGAAGGAAAATTACAAAAGGCTTGCAAAGGTGTACCATCCGGATAAGGTTGCAAATGAGACGCCGCATATGATAAAACACTACACTCAAAAATTTCAACTCCTTCAAGAGGCATACTCTACGCTTAGAGGAGTTAGTTAAATAGCCTCTCTATAAGCTTGTCATCTTTTACATTTTTAAGCAGCATATCAAAATCATTCGCACAGAATAGAGCTAGTTTTTTTCCGCTCTCTTTGGAGAGTTCTTTTGAGAAGCCTCTTTTTGAGAAAAGCACTATTTGGGTAGGGTTAACCCCGAGTTTTTGGCATTTGTCGATTATTTTATGCCACTCGCTTTTGTTTACTTTGTGATTTGTCCATTTGCATTCCGCCACATATACTTTCTCATCCTGTGTAATTGTAAGTATGTCTATCTCCAACTTTGCATCCCAATAACTGCCGGAGCTAATGATTTGAGAGTCTCTTAGATTGTAGTTAAGAAGTATCTCGGAGAGTTCTTCAAAAACCAGACTTGTATAGCTATTTTGTTTTAGTTCAAAGTCTTTAAAAAATGTGTCGTACTGTTTTTCTTTAATAGCTTTTGCATGAGGAGCTATGAAGTAAAACCAAAATCGTATAAAGGGATATGTAAAGAGGACTTTATGAGAGATTCTATGCCTTGTAACTTCTCGCTTTAGCTTGCCTTTTGGATTTAGGCTTCTTGCCGGCTCTTCTCGCGAGTATTCAAGCTGGATAAGCCCTTTTTGCTCCAAGTAGTTAAGAGCGCTTCCGCCGTTGGCATTGTTAAGACCTGCTCGATTAAAAGCGGAAAAAATTTTTCTATCTCCAACCGCTAAAGCTCTAAGAAGACGCAGATTTTCGCTGCTATGAAGCGTTATGGCTTCTATGTTTTCGTTTAGTTCTAATAAGTTTTCAAGGATAAGCTCTTTTATAAGGGTAGTTAATGGCTTTTGGCAGTCTATATTCCAACCAAGCCCTCCAAAGACTGCGAAGTATTCAATCTGTGTTTCCATATCATCGGGGTAGTTTCTTAAATAAAATGAGCGAAACTGCTCTAATAATTTTGTTTTATGCATGGCTTTATTTTAGCATATATTGTAATAAATTATCGCTATAATTTCATCTATGAAATATATATTATTGGTAACGGCACTACTATTTGGCGGATGTAGTGTTAAAGAGTATGAGCATACACAAACGAAAGTTATTACTATTAAATCTCCAAAAATCAAGTTTTCCGATGTTGGTTACATAAGAAATAGCGCAAAAAGCATAGAGTTAGAACTCTTTATTGCAGGAAAAAGCATAGAAAAATTTAGCATTGATACTTTTATCTGTACTACAAAAGAGGGTTGTATGAGTAAAAGTTCTTTTAATGCAGACTACTTAAACAGTGTTTATCCCGATGATATTTTACAAAATATACTTCTCTCGGGCGCGATTTACGGTGGTAAAAATTTGCAAAAAGAGTCTGATGGTTTTGTGCAGCATATAAAAGATGAGAATGTTGACATAACCTATGTGGTTGATGCAAGCGGAACATATTTTAAAGATAGAAAAAATGGCATAATATTTAGCATAAAGGAAGCAAATGAGTAAGTTTGTAGGCGCACATGTAAGTGCGAGCGGCGGGGTTTTTAATGCAGTTTCAAATGCAGTGGCAATTGGCGCAAAAGCATTTGCTCTCTTTACAAAGAACCAGAGACAGTGGGCTGCAAAACCGCTTGATGATGATACTATCGAGAAGTTTAAAAAAGCTTTGCAAGAGAGTGGTGTTTTGCCTAAACATGTGCTTCCTCACGACTCCTACCTTATCAACCTCGGTCACCCCGAAGATGAGGCAAGAGAGAAGTCAATGGATGCTTTTTTGGATGAGGCTCAGAGATGTGAGCTTTTAGGGCTTGAGAAGCTCAACTTTCACCCCGGAAGCCATTTGGGCAAGATAAGTGAAGATGAGTGTTTAGAGAGAATCTCTGATGCCATAAACAAAACCATAGCGCAGACAAATAGTGTAAAAATGGTTATCGAAAACACCGCAGGGCAGGGAAGCAACCTCGGTTGGAGGTTTGAGCATTTGGCACAAATCATCGACAAGGTAGAGGATAAAAGTCGTGTGGGAGTTTGCATAGACACTTGTCATATGTTTAGCGCAGGTTATGACATACGGACAAAAGAGGCGTATGACAAAAGCTGGGCAGAGTTCGATAAAATCGTTGGTTTTAAGTATCTTATGGGGATGCACATCAACGACTCAAAAGCAAAATTCGGCTCTCATGTGGACAGACACCACTCTCTAGGCAAAGGCGAAATAGGGCTTGATGCTTTTAAATTTATAATGAATGATAGCAGAATGGACGATATACCGCTTATCTTAGAGACTATTGATGAGAGCATCTGGGCGGATGAGATAAAACTATTATATTTGTTTGAGAAAATAAACTAAGGTAAATTATGAAAATACTAATCAATTTTTTAGAGGCAAAAAACATAGAAGAGTCTATGATTTTTACTCAGTTAAAATGCAGCAAGGCAGAGGCTCTTTTGCTTCAAGCTTTGGTCAAAAAATATATGAACGGGGATGATGATGTCCTTGTGTATGAGCTTTTAAAAGAGATTTACGGAGAGAAAAAGTATGAGTTTGTAAATCATCTCTCAGAGCTAAAAATACTTCTTGAGCTTGGATGGGTACATCAGCAGAGTTTTAACCCCATAAAAATATCTGAAGTAACTCCGCTAGAGCTTTTAAATAGCTCTGTAGCGCTCTCTCCCGCTTTTTTAAAGTTGCTTCAAGACGGAGCGCCTGAGAGTGAGTTGCCCGATATCAAGCCATATACGGATCATCTGGAGTATTTGCAAGACCAGTTTTTACGCATAGAGCTTTATCAAAAAATGAGTGCTATACGCCAAAATGTCCACGAACACTCACTTGGGATAGATAGAACTATGCAAAAGCTTCAACTTTTGGAAAAACGCATAGAGGAACGAGTTACACAAACTACCGGAAAGCTTGTTTTAGATAAGTTTTTTAAGCAAAAAAAGATGAATGTAAAAGAGCAGGTTATTTTTTTAGCGCTTCTTCGTGAAGAATACAGCTCTACGGATGCGTCGCTTAGAGATATGAATGCACTCATAGACCTTATCTCTTTTGATGAATATGAGAGGATAAAAAATCGCTCTCTTTTGGAGGACGGTTCAAGTCTTATAGCCGACGGAATCATTGACTATGAAGAGATGTTAAATCCTTTTGGAGGAATTTCGCGTTCATTTTACATCGTAGATGATGTACTGCACCATATTATCCATCCTCAAAAACATAAAAAAGTGCGCCGAATAAAGCTAAATACTCTTATAAACGAACAAGATATTTTTGAGCTTGTAGAGCCTGAGACCTCACTAGAAGATGTTGTTTTGGCAAAAGAGACCGAAGAGACGCTTGATAATCTTATGCGACAGTTAGATAAAGAGGTTATAAATAGGCTTATAGAGTGGGGAGTAAAGGATAAAAAAAGCGGAATTGATGCGAGGATTATCTTCTACGGCGCAGCAGGAACGGGCAAGACTATGACGGCATACTCTTTGGCAAAATCTCTAAAGAGAGAAGTTTTGGCATTTGATTGTTCAAAAATCCTATCTATGTATGTCGGAGAGAGTGAGAAAAATGTCCGTAAAATTTTCGATACTTTTAACGATTTGCGTCAAAAAACAAAGTCTGAGCCTATTTTGTTACTAAATGAAGCAGACCAGTTTTTAGGCTCAAGATCAAGCGGCGGAATGAGCGGTGCAGAACAGATGCACAACCAGATGCAAAATATATTTTTAGAACAGATAGAGAAATTTAAAGGTATTTTGATAGCAACTACAAATCTGCTTGAAAATATAGACAAAGCGTTTTCAAGACGCTTCAACTACAAGATAGAGTTTAAAAAGCCAAACAAAGAGCAGCGCTTTGCTCTTTGGAAAAAGATGCTTCCATCAGGTGCACCTTATGAGAAAGGTTTTAACATAGAAGAGCTCTCAGGTTATGCACTTACGGGCGGACAGATAAATCTTATCATTAAAAATACCGCATACAAAGTAGCAGTAAGAGAAAATCCTATTTTTGCTCTGGATGATTTTATAAAAGAGATACAAAAAGAGAAAGATGCTTCATTTGACAACGAAAAGTCGATGGGGTTTTTAAACAAGTAGGAGAGTAAGGGCAATGTGTGAACAAATGAAGAGGTATTTCTACATCATAGGCTCTTTAGCAATAGTGTTGCTGCTTTTTTTTATCTTTTACGAGGGCAACGGTGTTAAAGAGAAGCCAAAAGCAGATATTTCTTCGCGGCTCGTACTAAAAAGCGATGTAGATGGGTTAAATATAGAGATAGACAAAGTAAGTTGCGGCATAACGGTTAAAGACTCAGAACAATCTTTTGCTCTTGGTGATACGGGTCAAAACGGTACACATAAAATAATTTTGCAAAAAGATATAAATCAAACTCATGAAATCTACTATGAAGAGGAGTTTGGACATAGCCCTTATCCGAAAAATATAACCATCTCCAATTTAAAAGCTATATTAAAAAATAGCGTAACAAAACGGTAACCATATAGTAACACCTTTGTAACTCTTCTTAAGCAAAATTACAACATAAAAATCTCAAAGGGAGTGTTTATGTTGTCTTTTTCGGCACAGGTAGTAAAGCGACTAACCAAATATTATAATTTAAGTCAAGCGGAAGCAGAGGCGATAATCAGCGATGAATGGGACTATGTAGAAGAGTTTTTCCATCAAGGTGCTACTCCTATGGATGTAGCAAAAGAACTTGTCAGTATCTATATGGTGGCATAAATATGTCAATTAGCGTAGAGACCTATTTTAACCACAATTATCCCTCTTTTTCAAAGATGCCCTCATTCTTTCGCAATGGGGTATTGTCTGTTTTTAGATCTCTTTTCCATGAAAAAGAGATAAATGCCGTTTTGGCAAAAAATAGACATTTAAATGCATTTGATTTTATTGAATTGGTGCTTGATTATTTTAGTATCGATATTACTATCAATAAAAACCAGCTTCAAAGGATTCCCTCTTACGGAAAAGTCATTATCATTGCAAACCATCCACTCGGCTCTTTAGACGCATTGGCACTTTTAAATGTCGTAAAGGATGTAAGAAAAGATATAAAAATCGTAGCTTCAAATTTTTTGAGTGCTTTTAAAAATCTTCAAGATATCCTTATCCCTATAGAGAATGTAAAAGGAAAGATTGAGAGGCACTCGGTCGATGCCATTTATGAAGCTTTGCAAAAAGAGATGGTTGTTATTATTTTTCCATCAGGAGAAGTAAGCCGCGCTCGCCCAAACGGCATAAAAGACACAAAATGGCGTAAAGGGTTTTTAAAAATAGCTCAAAATACAAAAGCACCGATACTCCCGATATATATCGACGCAAAAAATTCAAAAATGTTCTATTTTTTATCGATAATTAACAAGTCTCTTGCAACTGCAACCATTCCTCATGAGATGTTTAAACACTATAACAAAAATATAGGTTTTACCATAGGAAAGAGCATACCTTTTGAGAGTTATTATGTACCGTCTATCGACATTGCGGATAGAGTAAAAATGATGCGCAAGCACTTTTACCTTGTCTCAAAAAAAGAGAAAGGTATTTTTAAAACTTACAACCCGATAGCTTTGGCAGAAAACAGGCAAGAGCTAAAAAAAGAGCTAGAGTGTGCCAAGGCGATAGGAGAGACGACAGACGGCAAAAAGATATACCTTTATGCAAGTGCTATGGACAGCGTACTCTTAAAAGAGATAGGAAGACTTAGGGAGATAAGTTTTAGACAGGTAAAAGAGGGAAGCGGTAAGCATAGAGATTTGGATGATTTTGACTATTGCTATGAGCATATAATCCTTTGGGATGACAAAGATTTGGAGATTGTCGGTTCATACAGAATAGTAAAAGCACAAGAGATGATAGATGCTTTCGGCGTGGATGGGCTTTACACTTCAACACTTTTTGACTATAGTGAAGAGTTTTACAACTATTTTGAGAGCGGGATTGAACTTGGAAGAAGTTTTGTGCAGCCGAAATATTGGAATTCAAGAGCGCTTGACTATCTGTGGCAGGGAATAGGAGCGTACCTAAGGGCAAACCCTGATATAAGATATCTTTTTGGATGTGTTTCTATATCTAGCTCATATAGTGAAGAAGCGATAGCTCTTATCGTATATTTTTACTCAAACTATTTTGGAGTCAAATATAAAAGCGTAAGCCATATTAACGGCTATGTACTCTCAGAGTCACGAAAAAAGGCTTACGGGGAGCTATTTTTTAATGATGACTACGAAAAGGATATAGTGATTTTAAAGTATAAACTTCAGCAAATGGGTTTAAGCATACCGACACTCTATAAACAATATGCAGAATTGTGTGAAAATGGCGGTGTTGAGTTTATGGATTTTGGAGTAGATAAAAACTTCCAAAATTGTGTAGATGGTTTTTTGGTTGTAGATACAACAAAGCTAAAAATGCAAAAAAAGAAACGCTACCTAGAGAGGTAGTGTTTACAATTGCTTGCATAAACAAAATATTATATTTTAAGTGTTTCATAAATACACATAACTACTCATAACCTAAAAAAGAATGTCCCAATTTGTAACAACAACTACTTCAATTTCTAAGCTATTTAATAAATTAATACACTTTTTGCTATACTCTCTCCAACTGTTTTTTCTAAAAATATGTCTAAGAAATTTAGAACTATTCTAGATTTTTGTATGTTTGAAAATAACAATAATTACAAAGGTAGGTTATATGGATCATGTAGTGACTTCAAATCCGTATTTTGGGGTATTTGTACTTTTTCTTCTAACATTTGGAGCGTTTATAACGACAACTATAATTGCTCGATTGGCAAGCCGCGCTTTAGCAGCTAAAAACACTGAAAAGATTAAGCTCTCGGTTTATGAGTGCGGTCCGGAAGTTACAAAACAACCAAACAGAATCTCTCCGCAGTTCTATCTTTTTGCGTTGCTTTTTTTGCTCTTTGATGTAGAGATTGTTTTTATGTTTCCGTGGGCAGTCGATTTTAAACTCCTTGGATGGTTTGGTTTTGCCGAGATGTTAATGTTTATACTGCTTTTAACTATCGGTTTTGTTTATGCATGGAAAAAAGGAGCGCTAGAATGGCACAACATAAAGTAAATTATACGCAAAACGGCGGGTTGCCTATTGCGCTTACAAGTGTAGATAAAATCGTAAACTGGGGTCGCTCAAACTCTATTTGGGCTCTTACTTACGGTCTTGCTTGTTGCGGTATCGAGATGATGGCATCGGGTGCTTCAAGATATGACTTCGATAGATTCGGGACAATCTTTAGAGCATCTCCAAGACAAGCCGATGTAATGATAGTAGCAGGAACGCTCACTAAAAAACACGCTGAGTTCATCAAAAGACTCTATGACCAGATGACAGAGCCAAAATGGGTTATCTCTATGGGTTCATGTGCCAATACCGGCGGTATGTTTAACACTTATGCAACGGTTCAAGGGGTGGATAGAGTTATACCTGTAGATTTATATCTTCCAGGTTGCGCACCAAGACCTGAGACACTGCAGTATGGCGTAATGCTGCTTCAGAAAAAAATTCGTGCAAATGAAGCTTCAAGAGCGCAAAAAGCAAAAAGGTTGATGTAATGAGAGCATATAAACCAAAAGACGATGTACAAAAAAAAGCCTACTATACGGATAGATTTTTCGTATCTCCTCAAGTGCCGAAATCTCCTGTAGAGAGTGATGAAGTTTTTGCACATGATTTAGAAGCAATCAAGGCAAAATTTGAAGTTTTAGATGCGTATATCCAAGTAGAGCAGATGGTTGTTTTCATAAAACCTGAAGAGAACTACCATGTTTTAGAGCTTATGAAAAATGAGCTTGAGTATGTGCAGCTATCCGAACTAAGTGCAGTTGACTTTTTGGCAAAAAGAGGCGGATTTGAAGTTTTCTACCAAATGTTAAGTATGAGCAAGCGCAAACGAATTCGTATAAAAATGTTCATTAAAAAAGGTGAAGCCGTAAATTCCGTAGAAAAACTGTTTCGCTCTGCCGATTGGGCTGAGAGAGAGATGTTTGACATGTTTGGCATCGAAGCAAACGGACATCCGTTTATGAAACGAATCCTTATGCCTTACGACTGGCAGGGGCATCCGCTTCTAAAAACTTATCCGCTTCAAGGCGATGAGTTTGCGGCATGGTATGAAGTAGATAAGATTTACGGAAAAGAAGCAAGAGAGATGATAGGGCCTGAACTCAGAGATCCTGCTAAGGTTGATAGATATGACTCGCAGAGATTTGCAAGACTCGGTCATGAAGTACCAAAGGGTACTAAGATTACCGGAAATGAGCCTAAGGTGGTTCAAAGCTATCAAGAAGAAGGCGGAGTGTTTATGGTTAAAAAATTCGATAAAAAAGATTCAGTCGTAATTGACGATCCTCAAAGATAGGTAAAAATATGCAGATAAAAAATAGATTAACCCCATTTTTTGAAAATATCTCATTTGAGAGAGAAGACAATGAGCTGATTTTAAACTTTGGTCCACAACACCCATCGGCTCACGGACAGCTTCGTCTGATGCTTCATCTCCAACAAGAGATGATTGTAAAAGCTCATCCCGATATTGGATATCTTCACCGCGGTATGGAGAAGATGGCAGAAAATATGATTTACAATGAGTTTATGCCTACAACCGACCGTATGGACTATATAGCATCATCATCAAATAACTACGGTTTTGCTTTGGCAGTCGAGAAACTTATAGGTCTTGAAGTTCCTCGCCGCGCAAAAGTTATCCGTATGATGCTACTAGAGATTAATCGTTTGATGAGTCACCTTTTCTGGCTGGCAACAACCGCACTTGACATCGGTGCTATGACAATTTTCCTTTTTGCGTTTCGTGAGAGGGAGTATCTGATGGATATAATAGAGGGGTACTGCGGGGCTAGACTTACGCATTCTGCTATTCGTATAGGCGGAGTACCGTTAGATATTCAAGATAGTTTTATATCTCAACTAAAAACATTTCTAGATAAGTTGCCTGCAAATATAAAAGATTATGAGGACTTGCTCGATACTAACCGTATCTGGCGTATGAGAATGGAAGAGGTAGGAACTATATCAAAAGAGATGGCACTATCTTGGGGATGCAGCGGGGTTATGCTAAGAGCTAGCGGTGTTGCTTGGGATATCCGAAAAGAAGAGCCTTATGAACTTTATGATGAAGTAGAGTTTAGAGTTCCTTACTCAGACAAAGGCGACAACTTTGCAAGATACCGTATGTATATGGAAGAGATGAGAGAGACTGCAAAGATTTTATACCAAACTATAGAGATGTATGAGAAGTGTGTAAAAGATGGACAAACTGAGCTTATGGCACATGCTCCTAAATATATTTCTGCTTCAAAGCTCGACATCATGACGCAAAACTACTCTTTGATGCAGCACTTTGTACTTGTTACTCAAGGTATGCGTCCGCCGGTAGGTGAAGTTTATGTTGCAACCGAATCCCCAAAAGGCGAACTTGGATATTACATAAACTCTCAAGGCGGGCCATACCCGTATAGACTGAAAGTTCGCGCACCGTCATTCTGGCATACGGGAATTTTAACAGACCTTTTACCGGGACATTATATTCCCGATGTTGTTGCAATTATCGGTACTACAAATATCGTATTTGGTGAGGTTGACAGATGAAACGCTATGATTTAAGACCGCTAAAAGATAATTTTGAGCCTCGTATGAAAGAGATATTACAGGCTCAAAAAGCAGGGGAAGTTGCCATATTTTTATTTGAAATAGGTGATTTTTCTCCAATCCAGAGATCGGCAGATTTAGTCAAAGAGTGTGGTTATGAGTTGCTTAACTCTTTAAAATTTAACGAAGTCGATTGGACTATCGTAGCTAAAAAATAGGTAGGATACTAATTTGGGAAAAGTATATTTTTCTACTTGGAACGGCGAGTTTATAAACAATATAAATGTGCCTGAGGAAGAGTGGAAGGAATCGGCTTATAACTTACCGGCACAATATGATAGCCATAGAGAGTCAAAGGCTTTTATAGGTTGGGATGGCGTTGCGCTTTTTGATAAAGATGTAGATGTTATCCGTCTGGCTATGGAGTATGCAGCGCAATATCAAGAGTATTCTGAAGCATGCGGAAGATGCGCACCGGGAAGATGGGGCGGACGAATCCTATATGATCAGCTAGATAAGATTGCTAGAGGCGAGGGATGTGTATCTGATTTAGAGCATTTAAAAGAGATTGGCAAGAGTATGCAAGTCACTTCAAAATGTGAGATTGGAAAAACCGTTCCAAATCCGATTATAGATATTATGACTCACTTTGAGAGCGAATTTTTAGAGTGTATAGAGAAGCAAAAACCTTCTCGTCATTATCATAACGATGTTAGCTATATAGCAAAAATAACATCTCCTTGTAGCGATGCTTGCCCTTCTCATGTTGATATTCCTGCATATATTGAGGGTGTGAGAGACTTAAGAATGGATGACTCGCTTATGGCTACTCGTCAAACTATGCCTTTGGCACATGTTTGCGGTCGCGTTTGCCCTCATCCGTGTGAAGATGCTTGCAGAAGAACAAACTTAGATGAGCCCATATCTATTATGGCACTCAAGCGTCTTGGTGCAGATTGGGAGACTGATCACGGTTATGATTTTTTCCATCCTATGCAGAAGAAGCCTCTAAACGGCAAAAGAGTTGCAGTTATAGGAGCGGGTCCTGCAGGACTAACTACCGCTTATTACCTTGCGGCTGAGGGTGTTGCGGTAGATGTTTATGAAGAGCTTCCGGTACTCGGCGGTGAAGTAGCCGTAGGTGTTCCTGAATATAGGATGCCAATCGGTAAATATAACAAAGACATAGAGTGCGTTAAAGATATGGGAGTTAACTTTATAGTAAATTATAAAGTTAATGCCGATGATATGAGAAGATTTGAAAACGAGTACGATGCTACTATGGTTGCAACGGGCACTAGAATCTCTAAAAAGGTTTATTGTCAAAACGAGAGAGCCGATATAAAAGGCTACTGGGGAGCTATTGACTTCTTGGATAAAGTCAATCTGTATGAGAAATATGGATATACCATTTCAAAAGAAGAACAAGAAAAAAATCTTCTAACAACAGACTTTGTTGATTTAACCGGTAAAACCGTCGTTTGCGTAGGTGGTGGTTTTACATCTATGGATGTCGTGAGATGTGCCATAAGAGCAAATGCTAAAAAAGTATATATGATTTACCGTAGAGATGAAAAAACTATCATCAAAAACACGACTTATGAAGAGTATCATGAAGCAGTGGAAGAGGGAGTAGAATTTCTATTTCACTCGGCAGTTGCAGAGATGAGAGATGAGGACAATATACTTAAATCTCTTCTTATAGATAAATTTGAACTTGTTCCCGATCCAAACGGTGGAAGAGCAGAACTTGTAAAGGTTGAGGGGGCTTCTTATGTTATAGAAGCAGACTATCTTATCCCTGCAGTTTCACAATCGGCTGATTTAAAACTTCTGCCTCCTGAATGGGAGATAGAGATGACCTCTTGGGCGACTATAAAAACAAACGGTAAAGATTATATGACATCTCGTAAGGGTGTTTTTGCTTCAGGGGATTGCGAATATGGACCTATGACTATTGTAAATGCGGTAGGTCAGGCAAAAAGGGCAGCTTCTGTAATGAGCAGATTTATTCATACAAAAGAGATATCTCTCACGGATGATGAGATTATGGAAGACCACCTAAGAAAACTTAGGGTTTATAATAAAAAAGAGAAGATTACGGGCTGGCTAAAAGGGGTACCAAGACAGCATAGCCAAGTTCTTGAAGTAGAAGACAGAAAATACAACAACAAAGAAGTAAACTTAGGGTTTACCCAAGAAGAAGCTATGAGTGAGGCAGAACGCTGTATGCGTTGCTACTATATAGCTATGGTGCAGGCGTAGGGAGTGGATATGGAAAAAATGATTCATTTTACAATTGACGGTGTTGCGGTAGAGGCACAAAAAGGCGAAACTATACTAACCGTTGCACGCAAAAACGGAATTTACATTCCTACAATGTGTTATATCTCTAAAACTTCTCCGTGTGCATCTTGTCGTATGTGCGTAGTTGAAGCTAGTGGTATGGACGGGTTTGTTTTGAGTTGTAATACTCCTCCGGTTGAGGGTGTAGAGATAACAACTTCTAGCGAAGCACTAAATCATGAGCGAACAAATATTATGAGGCTCTACGATGTAAATCACCCGCTTGAGTGTGGTGTGTGCGATAAATCAGGAGAGTGTGATCTTCAAAACAAAACTTTAGAGTTTAATGTCGCTAGACAAAATTTTAGCGCAAAAGATCAGCTACGCCCACTAAAAAAATGGGGTCTTATAGACTATGAGCCTTCTTTATGTATCATGTGTGAGAAATGTGTACATGTTTGTAACGAGGTTATAGGCGATGATGCCATAGAGGTGCAGTTTGGCGGTTACAAATCTACTATAATTCCAAAAGGAAGCGATGTACTTGATTGTACATTCTGCGGTGAGTGTATAGCGGTTTGTCCTGTAGGCGCACTTACAAGCAGTAACTTTAAGTATAGTGCAAATGCATGGGAGCTTACACGCATACCTGCTACCTGTGCACACTGTTCTGCAGGATGCCCGCTAGAGTATGAAACAAGACACGGCAGCATAAACGGCGATAAAAAGATATACAGAGTAAAAAACAACTTTGAATTTAGCTCACTTTGCGGTGCAGGAAGATTCGGATTTGATTTTGAAAATAGCGCTAAAAAAGATGACAAAGCGTTTACAAATGCTATAGAGGCTCTAAAAAATGCCAAAGCTATAAGATTTTCTTCTATGATAACAAATGAAGAAGCACATATATTGGAACTATTAAAAGAAAAATTAAATATAAAGCTCTTTAATGAAGATGCAAGGAAATTTGCCGCTTTTATGGGCTCATACAGTTCTATAAGCGGTAAAAAGCACTATAGCGGTTCATTAGAAGGGATTAAAAAATCCGATGCCGTCATAGTTATAGGAAGCAGAATTGCAACCGATAACCCGGGTGTAAGATACGCTATAACTACAGCTTCTAAGCATAACGGTGCAAAAGTGGTTTACGCGCATCCTTTAGAAGATGTATTGATGCAAAATGTCGTAACGCAAATGATGAAGTATGAAGTAGGAACCGAAGAGGGTGTTATGGTTTTGCTAGCAGACACACTTCTTAAAAATGCAGAGTTGACTCAAGATGAGAGAGCATTTTTTGATGATTTAGATTTGGGCTATCTTCACGCAGAAACAAACTTAGGCGATGAAGAGTTTTCTCATATGATGAAGTCGTTTGCCAGAGTAAAAAAAGCAACTCTTGTGTTGGGAGAGGATCTTATCTCTCATAAGCGTTCAAGCAATATTGCAAAACTCTCGGCACTTATTGAAAAATATACAAATTTCTCGTTAGTAGTTGTTCCAAGAGATGTAAACACACTTGGCGTGTCTCTTATAAACTCGCTAGAGAGGGATGAGGAGACTCTAAATACCGTAGGCTACAATGCAAAAGGAGATTTTGTTATCTCATCTATCGGAGGAGGAGATTTGGATATCCCTTCACTTAACCAGCAAGAGGGAACTTTTGTAAATATCGACAGAAGAGTGCTTCCTACAAATGTGGCGCTCCCATTTCACGGATATACGCTAAATGATATAGCAAAAGCCTTTGGCATAAATGAGAGTGAGACCGTTAATTACACAAAAGAGCTAAAAAAAGATGCAGGTTTTAGAGCTGTTTCTTTTGATGATTTAGAGAACTATCTAGGAACACTCGGAGAAGATAACCGTGGTTATATACTAGAGGATGTTGCATGTAAATCAGATGGAGAGCTTGAAGAACTAGATGATATGCCTGAGTTTAACGGAACCGTTATATATCACGCAAACCCTGTTCTCCAATTTAATGCTTACACAAATAAAACGACACAACTTCCGAAGGATGACTACTTAAGAGGTTCTGCTCAATTTGCAATAGCGGCTAAAATCTCCGACGGTGATTTGGTAAGAGTATCGTTTGGTCAAACTACTATTAAGAGAGTCTTTAAACAAGATGCAGATCTCAAAGGAACAATCGCATTAAATCCGGTATATGACTTGGACTTGGATTCAAGCAGATATAGATTTGAAAAATCAAAAATAGAAAGAGTAATAAATGAGTAAAATTACTATAAATATTGATGGAAAAGAGATACAAACGCAAGAGGGCGAGTATATACTCAATGCTGCCCGTGCAAATAATATCTTTATTCCTGCAATCTGCTATTTAACTAGATGTAGCCCTACTCTTGCTTGTAGGCTATGTTTGGTTGAAGCAGACGGCAAGCAGGTATATGCTTGTAATGCAAAGTCAAAAGATGGTATGAATATTGCGACAGTAACTGAAAATATTGTAAAAGAGCGCCGTGCGATTATGGAGGTTTATGATGTAAATCATCCTCTTCAATGCGGAGTATGCGATCAGTCAGGCGAATGTGAATTGCAAAACTATACTTTAGAGATGGGCGTAGATCAACAACATTATGCTATCAAAGATGTAAATAGAAAAGACAAAGATTGGGGGCATATACACTACAATCCGGGGCTTTGTATAGTTTGTGAGAGATGTGTTACCGCTTGTAAAGATATGATAGGTGATAATGCGCTAAAAACTGTAGCTCGCGGTGCAGATGCTATTGAAGCTGAGTTTAAAGAGAGTATGCCAAAAGATGCTTATGCTATGTGGAATAAGCTAAATAAATCTCTCATAGGACTCACAAGCGGCGAAGAGATGCTTGATTGTACAAGTTGCGGTGAATGTGCCGCAGTTTGTCCTGTAGGTGCACTCGTGGATACTCATTTCATCTATAGTTCAAATGCTTGGGAGTTAAAACAAATCCCTGCTACTTGCGGACATTGTAGTGCAGGATGCCAGATATCTTATGATGTAAAACATACAAGTATAGATAATACCGAAGAGAAGATTTACCGTGTTATGAACGAGTGGAACTATGTTTCGCTTTGCGGTGCGGGAAGATATGGCTTTGACTATCAAAACAAAGTTGAGTCAAAAGATGAAAAAGCATTTGCTAGAGCCATAGAGGCGTTTAAAAAAGCCGATACTATAGCATTTACATCGACTATAACAAACGAAGAGGCGTATATACTTCAAAAATTAAAAGAAAAATTTGGATATAAGCTAGTAAACAAAGAAGCAAAAGCGTTTGCAAATTTTTTAAATGAATATAGCAGCATAAGCGGAACAACACTTTACGGTTATGACCTTGAAGCGACACATAACGCAAACTTTGTTATCTCTGTCGGAACTGCTATAAAGAGCGACAATCCAAACGCAAGATATGCGCTAAATAACTCTATGAGCGTAAATAAAGGTGCAGGACTCTATTTCCATCCCGTAAAAGACCCTGTTGTCGAGGGGCTTGGAAAAACTATTATGACGATGTACCATGCTCCGCTTCAAGAAGAGGTTGTTCTTTATCTTATCCTTGATCTCTTTGCGGATAAAACAAAACTGCCATCAGATATATCGGAGTATTTGGCATCTTTTCATAGCAAAAAAACAGTAACTATTGAAGAGATTATCAAAGAAGAGATAACCGAGATAGTTAAAGTGATGAAGAAAAATGAAGAGAGCGGCGAAGAAGAAGAGGTAGAAGAAGAGAAGAAGAAAATAGTTCCTAAAAAGATAACAAAAGAGGTTGAAGTCGATGATAATGCTCTTTTAAAAATCTTGGGTGCGGATGATAAATTTATGGAAGACCTTGAGAAGAATCTAGCTAAAAAAGATAGCTTTGTTCTGATTGCAGGACCGGATCTCTATACGCATCCAAACGCTAAAAACTTGGCAAGACTTCTAGCTCTTGTAGAAAAATATAGCGCACTTGAACTTGTTATGATTCCAAATCTAACAAATACGCTTGGCGTATCGCTCATTTGTGACCTTGATGATGATAGAGGCTCATATACTATCGGTTACAACACAAAAGGCGATTTCACTCTGTCTGCTTTAGGAGACGGTGATTTGGATATGCCTGCTATCAATCAGCAAGAGGGAACTCTAACAAGTATAAATAAAAGAGTCAATCCGACAAATAGAGCAATCGGATATAACGGCTATGTGCTAAACGATATAGCAAATGCGCTTGGGCTTGAGTCGGAGTTTACAATAGATTATACTTCAAAGCTACCTGCTAGCAAGGGCTTTAAAAGTGAGGCTTTTGATGATCTGCCAAATCATTATGATAATGACGGAACTGAACATAGAGGCTATTTGCTCGAAAATTTAAGGCTTGAAACTAACGGTGATGAGAGCGTAGATAGATTTAAGGATGAAAAACTTGAAGGTTCTTTGATCTATCTTGCAAATCCGGTAAGACAATTTACGCCTTTTACATACAAGTGTACAAACTTGGATGAGGTAAGCGGTATTTATATGAGTGAAGAGTTCTTGAGTAAATCTGAATTTAGCGAAGGGGATATTGTGAGAGTAAAAAGCAACAATGCAGAAGTAGTAGCCAATATTGTAAGCGATAATAAAATTAGCGGAGATATTGTACTTCTTCCGACATTTGATTCTAAATTAAATTCAGAGGCTCTATTTAGCGGTTACCGCTTTGCAATAGCTTCGATTGAAAAGGTGTAGCATATGGAAATGGCATATATAATTGAATCGATTATAAAAATCGTTGTAATTTTACTGGTGTTCTCTGGCTTGGCAGGGATTGGAACATATTTTGAGAGAAAAGTTCTTGCATTTATGCAGCGCCGTTTAGGACCGACAAATGTTGGACCTTTTGGATTATTGCAAGTTGCGGCAGACGGTATTAAATTATTTACAAAAGAGGATATTATCCCTGCAGGCGTAGTATCTCGTATATTTAAAATAGCACCTGTTATTACGGCAGCTACTGCGTTTATGGCTGCTGCTGCAATACCTTTTTTACCATCTTTTACGATATTTGGTTATGAAGTTCATCCAATTGTTGCGGATATCAACATCGGTATCCTTTATATTCTTGGAATTATGGGTGTAGGACTTTATGGTCCACTCCTCGGCGGTATGGCATCTGCAAATAAATACTCGCTTATCTCTGCAGCAAGAGGTGCGGCGGTGTTTATCTCTTATGAGGTTATAACGGGATTGTCTATACTTGCTCCTATTATGATGGTAGGGTCACTTTCTCTTATAGATTTTAACGAGTATCAATCAGGCGGGATTACAAGCTGGATACTCTGGTCACAGCCTGTAGCATTTGTGCTTTTTTGGATAGCGGCATTTGCAGAAACCGGTAGAACCCCGTTTCACTTGATAGCAAACGACCATGAGCTAATTGACGGATTTGGAACGGAGTACTCAGGTATGAGATGGGGACTTTTCTTTATCGGAGAGTATGCAAATATGTTCTTTATCTCTTTTGTAATGGCACTTGTTTTCTTAGGTGGATACGGTGATGGAAGCTTTTTGGGGGCACTTGGACTTTTGGCAAAAGTTGCTTTCTTTTTCTTCTTTTTCTTGTGGACAAGAGCGGCTTGGCCTGATGTTAGACCTGACCAGTTAATGTGGTTATGTTGGAAAGTTTTAATGCCAATAGCGGTGATAAATGTTGTTATCACCGGTATAGTAATGATGTAAGGGGTGGTAGATGCATAATGAACATATTGATGAGCATTTTAGCAATAGAAATATAGCTGAGATGCATAGTGATTACTATTTAGTAGGTATTGAAGATTATCCAAAAACAGGTTGGGATAAATTTAAAAGAGTAGTGCAAAGAAGTTTAAAAGGCGAGCTTTTTGTAGGTTTATGGGTTGTACTAAGAGAGATGATTCGTTTTGACATACATACTATAAAATATCCTGAAGAGAAGATGCCTATTGGCCCTAGATATAGAGCCGTACATGAGATGAAGAGACTTTGGGAATCTGATGCAGAGAGATGTATAGGATGCGGACTTTGTGAGAAGATTTGTATCTCAAACTGTATTAGAATAGATACAAGATTGGATGAGAACTCTCGTAAAGAGGTAACTGAGTATAGCATAAACTTGGGAAGATGTATCTTCTGCGGATATTGTGCAGAAGTTTGCCCTGAGCTTGCAATCACTCACGGAAGTGAATATGAGAATGCAAGTGACCAAAGAGAGCATTTTTTGATTTTTCAAGATATGTTAACTCCGCTTGATACTATGAAAGCCGGAGCTCAAAGAGAGTTTGAAGGCTTTGGAGCTATTACACCACATGAAGAAGAGCGTGTTAAAAAAACACCTCTGGCATATTAAGGAGTTAGGTATGTTTGAAGCAATTGCGTTTTATCTGTTTGCTTTTTTGACGATAACAATGTTTTATATTGCAGTGACGACTTCACAGGCACTGCATGCATTGACGGCATTGGCGGCAGGGATGATTTTTATATCGGCATTTTTCTTTATACTGGGTGCTGACTTTTTAGGTGCGATTCAAATCGTTGTATATTCAGGTGCCGTAATGGCTCTTTATGCTTTTGGTATGATGTTTTTTGACACGACTAGAGAAGTAAAAGAGAAGCAGGGTAATAAATACATTATTTTTGGGCTTAGCGTACTAGCAGCGGTTCTAATCGTTGTTATCTTTTCTGCTCCTATGGTTGCTCAAAATATAGGTGGACAAAATCCTATTCTTGAGAATGCGGGCAATGTGCAACAAGTCGGTATGGTACTTTTTACAAAATATCTTGTTCCATTTGAAGTAGCAGCCGTAATGCTTCTAGTTGCTATGATAGCGGGAATTGTACTTGCCGGAAAGAAAATGGATCTCTCTCTTACTCTTATGAGTGAAGAAGATATAAAAGTTTTAAAAGAAGAAAACACGAAAAAGGCTCACTCATGATGGAAATCGGCTTAAACCACTATCTTGTGCTATCTGTCATTCTTTTTGCTATTGGATTGATAGGTGTAATGAGAAGAAAAAATCTTTTAATGCTCTTTTTTGCAACAGAGATATTGCTAAATTCGGTAAATATAGCATTTGCTGCAATTTCACACTATTACAATGACCTCGCAGGACAGATGTTTGCATTTTTTGTGATTGCAATTGCAGCTTCAGAGGTTGCGGTAGGTCTTGGATTGTTGATTGTTTGGCATAAAAAGCACAATAATATTAATCTAGACGAAATGTCAACGATGAGAGGATAGAAGATGGAACTATTTTTATATACGGCACTTTTTTCACCGCTTGTAGGCTCTTTGTTTGCAGCGCTTTTTGGTGCATCTAAAAAGACAAAAATAGCAGGTATTGTACCTAGTGCACTGCTTGGATTATCATTAATAAGCAGTTTCATTCTTCTTATATTGGTGTTTAGTACAGGGCTTAGCGTTCATGTAGAGATGATGACATGGATGGCAACCGGAGATTTATATATCCCGTTTGGGTTTGTAGTAGATCAGGTAAGCGTTGTTATGATGATGGTTGTAACGCTTGTTTCAACAGTTGTTCATGTTTATGCTATCGGGTATATGGATCATGACAAAGGGTTCAATAGATTTTTCTCTTACCTATCTGCTTTCGTTTTCTCAATGATGATACTTGTTATGAGTGATAACTTTGCAGGTCTTTTCATCGGTTGGGAAGGTGTCGGTCTTTGTTCGTGGCTTCTTATTGGCTTTTGGTACCATAAAGAGAGCGCATCTTGGGCAGCTAATGAAGCGTTTATTATGAACCGTATTGCAGACTTAGGTATGCTTATCGGTATATTTTTGGTTTACTGGAATACTGGAACTCTTCAGTACAAAGAAGCTTTTGCGGTAATGCCGTCTTTAGATAAAGATATATTAACTTGGATAGGAATATTTTTATTTGTCGGTGCTATGGGTAAATCTGCTCAGTTTCCGCTTCATACTTGGCTTGCGGATGCGATGGAAGGTCCTACTCCTGTTTCGGCACTAATCCATGCGGCAACAATGGTTACGGCAGGTGTTTATCTTGTAGTTCGTGCAAACCCTCTTTATGATTTAATTCCTGCAATTGGAGTATTTATTGCATCTTTAGGGGCGTTTGTGGCACTTTTTGCAGCTTCAATGGCACTTGTAAACCGTGATATGAAAAGAGTTATTGCATACTCTACGCTCTCTCAGCTTGGCTATATGTTTGCAGCGGCGGGGCTTGGAGCTTACTGGGTTGCGCTTTTTCATCTTATGGCTCACGCATTTTTTAAAGCGCTTCTCTTCTTGGGTGCAGGAAATGTTATGCACGCAATGCATGACGAGCTTGATCCGTTTAAAATGGGTGGTTTGGGCAAGGTAATGAAGGGAACATTTGTTATGATGACAATCGCTTCGGTAGCCCTTGCAGGTATCTTTCCTCTTGCGGGATTCTTCTCGAAAGATTTGATTTTAGAGGTTGCGTTTGTTGAGCATCACTTTATCATCTATACGGTTCTTTTACTCACTGCAGGCTTGACGGCATTTTACTCATTTAGACTTGTAGCACTTATTTTCCACGGTGAAGACAGATACAAGCACTTTGGTATTCATCCGCATGAAGCATATAAATTTATGCTTGTAGCAATGAGTCCTCTTCTTGTTTTAGCAATTATTGCAGGCGCATTTAAGATGGGCTACTTTGGTATGGTAACACATATTCTTCCTGCAACAGAGTATCATGTTCACTCGGCAGCTACATACTGGATTATGACTATCGGAACACAGCTCTTTGTTATCGGAGCGATTGCATATGCGTATAAAAAATATACAAGCAAAGATATCAAAGTACCGGATGGCACATCCAAGATGGAAAATAGTTTTGCGTATAAGCTGCTTATAAATCAGTACTATATCCCATACTTTTATGAAAACTATTTAGTAAAGCCATATAGAGAGCTATCTGAGATATTTTGGACAAAAATTGATCAAAAAGTTGTTGATGCTACGGTTGACGGTATTGCAAATGTATTCTATCAAACAGGGGATAGAACAAGAGTTATGCAAAGCGGTAACCTCTCTACTATGCTTCTCTCAGGTTTAGGAGTTTAATAGATGTTGGATCATATCTTATCGATTTTAATTTTCTTTCCGGCACTAGCAGGTGTGCTTGGATTTGTAGTTAATAAGGACAGTATTCGTTCTTACGGTGTAGCTGTTGCTACTATAGAGTTTGCTCTGTCTTTGTGGCTTTGGGCGGCATTTGATTCAAGCGTCTCAGGAATGCAGTTTATGGAGAACATTGCGCTTGTTCCGGCATTTGGAGTAAACTATATTGTCGGAATTGACGGAATTTCACTATTTATAATAGTACTGGCGGCATTCTTTACTATGATAGGTATAGCATCTCTTTCTCCTACTAAAAACGAGAAAAATATGATAGTTACGCTTCTGTTTTTACAGATGACTATGGTTGGCGTATTTGCTGCTTTGGATGCTATAGTGTTTTATGTATTTTGGGAGTTGTCTCTTGTTCCAATGCTATACATCATCGGTGCGTGGGGTGGACCGCTTAGAATTTATGCTTCGGTAAAATTTTTCCTATATACATTCGCAGGTTCTTTGGTTATGCTTGTGGGTATGCTTTTTATGGCATATTTTTACTATCAAGCAACAGGAGAGTGGAGTTTTGCAATCCTTGATTGGTATAGACTAATACTGCCTGAGTCATTCCAAAAATGGTTATTTGTGGCATTTTTTCTTGGATTTGCTATCAAAGTTCCTATGTTTCCGTTTCATACATGGTTGCCTTATGCACACGGACAAGCACCTACTATCGGTTCTGTAATACTTGCGGCAATCTTGCTAAAAATGGGTACATATGCGTTTATTCGTTTTTCATTGCCTCTTTTTCCGGATGCTTCGGTTTACTTTATGTATCCGATTGCAGTTATCTCAATCATTATGATTATATATACTGCAATGGTTGCATATGCGCAAAAAGACATTAAACAGGTTGTTGCGTACTCATCCGTATCACATATGGGTGTTATCGTACTTGGTACATTTGCTCTAAATGTTGAGGGTATTACGGGTTCTATCTTTTTAATGATAGCTCACGGTGTAGTTTCAGGCGCTCTGTTCTTGCTCGTAGGTGTTATTTACGATAGAAGACATACAAAATATATGAGTGAATTTGGCGGTTTAGCGCATGTTATGCCTAGGTATGCAACGATATTTGGTTTAATGTTGATGGCATCGGTAGGGCTTCCTCTTACCATAAACTTCGTCGGCGAATTTTTAAGCTTGCTTGGTTTCTACAAGCAATCTCACATATTGACTCTTTTAGCAGGAACAGCGATTATAGTAGGCGCAATTTATATGTTGGCAGCTTATAAAAAGATGTTTTTCGGCGTTGTTACAAAAGATGAAAACAAACATTTAAAAGATGTTAACAAAAGAGAGCTTGTAGCATTGATTCCTCTTGCGATTATAACTGTGTGGCTCGGTATCTATCCAAAACCTCTTTTAGAGCCTATTAACAACAGTGTTGAAGCAGTTGTTTCACTAATGCATGAAAAGTCTATAAGTGAAGAAGCAAAATTAAGAATACCAAATGTTGCTACGGAATTGAAAATTCTAAACAATACGGCTGAGGAGACACACTAATGTTATCGCCAATAAATGTTTCATTTGAGTCGTTAAATTTAGCGACTCTTGTTCCGATGATTATCCCAATCGTCGGAGCTTTGTTAATTTTAATAATAGATTTGTTTAAGAGTGAACAGCATAAATCTCTTTTTGTAATGCTAAGCCTCTTAGTGCTTGGAGTTGATTTTGTCGCACTTATGGATAGCGCGGGAATATTCACTAAAAACGGCACTATAACCGGCGTATTTGATATGATGCTTATTGACGGATTAGCTCTTTTATCGCAGTTTATCATTGTCGGCGCATCATTACTCTTTATTCCTCTGGCACTTACGCATAAGAGATTTCATGAGTTCTCATACCCTGAGTTTTTTGCACTCTTTTTGTTTATGATTGCAGGCTTCCAGTTTATGGTGGCAACAGATAATTTAATTCTTATCTTTGTAGGGCTTGAAACTGCTTCACTAGCACTTTATACGCTTATAGCGATGCATAACCGCGATAAATCTTTTGAAGCGGCAGTAAAATATTTTACTATGGGTGCGCTTGCTGCAGGTTTTTACAGCTTTGGAGCAATGGTATTTTATGCGGTTAGCGGTTCGGTTGAGATTAACGAGATAGCACAGGTGCTAAAAGCAAACAACTATGAAGATATAGGTTTTGTTTTAGTAGGCGTTGTTTTCTTGCTTGCTTCATTCGGATTTAAACTCTCAATGGTGCCATTTCATACTTGGACGCCTGATGTCTATGAAGGCTCGTCTGCAGCCCTTGCAGGATATATGTCTATTGTTCCAAAAATTGCCGCATTTGTCGTTGCGATGAGAATTTTTGAGTTCTTGATTCATAGCGGAGTTGTTTGGCTAGAAGTGATTTTATATATCGGCGTAGTTGTTACTATGACAATGGCAAACATTTGGGCATTGGTGCAAACGGATGTAAAGAGAATGTTGGCATATAGCTCTATTTCACATGCAGGCTTTGTAATGGCTGCAATTTTGATAGGAACTACTCAGTCAAACAGTGCACTGTTTTTATACTGGATACTATTTAGCTTTACAAATCTAGGATCTTTCTCTATGCTTTGGATAAGCCGTCAAAAAAATCTCCCTGCGCATCAGCAGTCGGATCACAGCTACGATAAATTTGCGGGTATGATTAAAACCGCTCCTGTAGCCGCAACGATTATGGGGCTTTTTATGCTAAGTCTTGCAGGAGTTCCTCCTTTTGCTCTGTTTTGGGGTAAAATGTATATGATTAGCTCGGCGGTTACCGGCGGATATACGGTTTTAGCACTTATTATGGCTTTAAACTCGGCAATAGCGGGGTATTATTATCTAAAACTTATAGTTTATATGTTTATGAGAGATCCGGTTGTTGAGAATAGCGGACATGTTTATGTTGCAAATGCTACACTTCCTCTTAAAACTATTATCGGAATAGCAGCAGTGGGAACTATATTTGCTTTTGTTGCTGTAAATCAATTGCTAGAGCTAGTTACGGTATTTGTTTATAATAGCGGATATTAAATTTATGTAGATAAAAGGGAGATAGAATTTGTTAAAAGCCATTTTCTTCATCCTTTTATCATTTAATCTTTTTGCCCTTGAGCTCTCGCTTGAGGGGGCCAAAGAGGAAAAAAAACCATTCTCCACGCTACATATAAAGGAGAAGGAAAAATTTCTGTGCCAAGAGTTCAAAGATGACTTTGACACCGTTACAAAAATAGTATGCGCTTTTTCAAAACACCCATCCCAAGAGATAAAAAAACTTCAAAATAGCTTTTTTGAAATCACTACGCAAACAAAAGATAAAACATTTTTCATAGTAATAAAACCATTCAAAAAAATGAAACTCTATCCGATGATTTTTGATTTAAAAAAAGAAGATAGCGTTTTTAGTTCAGATGTAGAGATGTCAAACCATTGGATGGTGGTAGGGTATGAGGAAAAAGTCCCGTTTTCGCAAAAAAACAAGCTTCCCCAGACAGCTCTTAACTTTCCTCTTACGCTAAAAAAAGATATGTTGCCTTATGTCGGAAGTCTTGATTTTAAAGGCAATCCGGTTTATATCAAAAAAGTCGGCGATGTAACTGATTATATTAAGATTAAGAAGTATTATGAAGAGAAAAATTATGAAGCCGTATTAGAACTCTCAGATGACATAATCGATGAATATCCAAACTCGCTTTTTATGGCAGAGTTGCTTTTTTATAAAATAAAAGCTCATGACAAACTAAACAACAGTGATTCGGTTATAGAAGTCGCTAAGAAGTTTTTGACAAATTATTCTGCGGATGAAAATATTGCAGAGGTGCTCTCTTTGTTGGCAAAAGCATATGATAAAAACGGTCTTAGCAGCGATGCAGACTATTTTTATGATAGGCTCTTTAGCGAGCATTATGACTCCGTTTATGCAAAATGGGGGCTCCTGTATATGGCAGAGTCATTGGAAGCCTCAGGAAGTTCTTCAAAGGCAAAAGACCTCTACTTAAGAGCAATTAAAGAGACACAAGATTTAGAAGTTGGTGTTGTTGCAGGGTTTAAATTGGCACAAAACTATATGTCTAGTTCAAACTATAAAGAATCGGCACAATATATACAAAAAGTTGCAAAAGTTAAGCCTGAATTTTTTGTACAGCAAAAAGACGAATCCATTGATTTAATGTTTAGTTTTGTAGAGAATGAAGATTATAAGTCAGGCTCTATTATCGCAAAAGCTTTGTTGCAAAATATTAAAAAAAATGAGGATGAGTATGAAGAGCTTTTAAAAGAGAGCGGTATCTGGTTAAGTAAAACGGAAGATAAAAAAGATTCTCTTGAGCTTTTAAATAGATATATAACTGAGTTTAGTGACGGCAAATACATAACGGAAGTTAAATTTGCAAAAGATAGTCTATTCTTTGAGCTAAATGATGAAAACAATACCCAAAAACTCGAAAAATATGACAGTTTGATGGAGGAGTATAGCGGAGACACTATTGCAAATAGAGCACTTTATGAAAAAGCAAAACTTTTAATTCAAAATGCTAAATATAACGAAGCGTTAAAGCTAGAACCAAAGCTTTTAAATCTGGATGAACAAGAGTTTAAAGATGTAAAAGATCTCATAAAAGAGGCAGCAATAGGAACAATGAAAGAGTCGCTTAAGGCAAAAGAGTGTTCAAGTGTGCTTATAATATCTTCAAAATATAAGATTGAGCTCTCAAATGAGTGGGATGAGGGAGTCTATGAGTGTGCTATGAAGGGAGCAGACTTTAGTCTGGCAAAAAAGATGGCAGATAAAAATATTAAGTCAAAAGATATAAACGAGAGAAAAAAATGGCTATATAGATTTATCAAAGTTGATTTTGCAACAGGGAATTACAGCAATGTAATTGAAGCATCCAAAGAGCTTGTAACGCTTATAAAAGACGATAAAAACTCACCGTTCATAGATGTTTACAGGTATATATTTGATACTTATTATAGGCTTGAAAACTCTCAAAAGATGATTGAGTCTATGGCGGATATTTTAAATATTTTTAAAGAAGACTATAAAGATGTAGAACGATATGCAGCGGTTATGTCCGTCGGAAGTACCAAAAAAGATAACAATCTGGTTATAGAGTATGGTCAAAAAATAATGAATATCCAAAAAAATTCTACTCAAAAACCACAAAGCCCTTTTGTTGAGTTTACGCTATATCAGGCGTATTTGGAAAAAGAAAATCACAAAGAAGCGCTAGTGGTTATAAAATCTCTTGATTGCAAAACTCTGGAGAGACAAAGAAGCAGATATGGCATATGATGAAGCCATAAAAGCAGACCCAACCTCCGCATGGGCAAAGTTGGCAAAGAGCGCTAAGGATATATAGCTCTGCGTTAATTTTTCTAAAAAAGAGAGTTTTTATAGTTTTTATATCAATATATCTTGATATTTAGTTATAATGTTATTTTTATTATTTCAAGGAGATATATGGAGCTATTTTTACAAACTGTAGGCTCAATTTACGACGAGACGAGAGTCAAGATACTCAAGTTCATCAACCAAAACGGCGAGGTTTGTGTTTGTGACATAGAAAATTCGTTTGAGATGATCCAGTCCCGTATCTCAAGACATCTCAAAATCTTAAAAGAGGGTGGTTTTTTGAGGGTTGAGCGAAGAGGGACTTGGGCGTACTACTCTGTGCGCTCTCCGCTTGATGAGTTTAGGTTAGCCGTGCTTAAAGAGCTTGATTCGCTCGATATTGAAATTCCAAAATTAAATAAAGGGTGTAGTGTATGATAGCTTCAAGTCTGATTTTTTTAACGACGCTTCTCTTTGTCATATGGCAGCCAAAAGGGCTTAAAATCGGTACTACCGCAATCATCGGCGCAGTTGTATCACTAATCTTTGGAACGGTGAGTTTTGGGGATGTTCTCATCGTTAGCAACATTGTTTGGGATGCGACGCTGGCGTTTATAGGTATCATAATTATGTCAATGGTGTTAGATGAGATAGGTTTTTTTGAGTGGTGTGCTATAAAAATGGCAAAGCTCAGTCGTGGTAATGGACATCTTATGTTTGTTTACGCTCTGCTTTTGGGCGCTTTTGTTTCTGCTCTTTTTGCAAATGACGGTGCCGCACTTATCCTCACGCCTATACTTTTGGCAAAGATGAGGCTCTTAAAACTAAATGCAAAAACCATTCTTGCATTTTTGCTCGCTGGTGGATTTATAAGCGACTCGGCATCGCTTCCGTTTGTCTTTTCAAACCTCACAAACATAGTAACGGCGAACTACTTTAGCATAGGATTTGTGGAGTATTTGGGCGTAATGTTTGTGCCGTTTGTCGTGAGCGTTATCGTCTCCATAGGAGTTCTATGGCTTTTCTTAAGAAACGATATACCAAAAACCATAGATGTCGCTTTGCTTAAAAACCCCGATGAAGTCCTAAAAAGCAAGCCGCTTTTTTATATGTCGTGGCTCTTTTTGGCTCTTTTACTCGTCGCTTACTTTATAGGCGATGCGTATCATCTGCCGATTTCACTATTTGCGCTTGGCGGGGGGCTTTTGTTTTTAGCACTTGCTTCTTATATGAAAGCAGCCAGAGCAGGACTAACCATAAAAAATGCTCCGTGGCAGGTTGTCTGGTTTAGCATAGGGCTTTACATTGTTGTT
>JAUPKZ010000120.1 GCA_030837195.1 Campylobacterota bacterium | reverse complement strand
TTTCATAAAACTTATGGGCTTTGAAGTTATCGCCATCACTAAGAAGCGTAACGCGTTTACACCCTTTTGCTTTTATGTACTCTAGCGCAAACTCCATCAAAGACGAGCCGATATCTTGCCCACGATACCGCTTATCTACGATCATATCTTCCAAAATAGCCACTTTTGCTCCCAAAGCCGTTGAGATGGTATATAAAATATTTACCATTGCTACTATTTTACCATCCTGTGAAGCAACAAAAATCTCTCCTATACGCTCATCCGAGATTATTTTTGCTAATGCTCTCTCTTGGGATGCCTCGTCTGGCGTAAATTCTGCCTCTTGTGTGAAAAGTTCATTTAAAAGCCTGCACAACTCTTTTATATCTTCAACTTTAGCTGCTCTGTAAGTTATCATAAAATTAGTCCTTATAATTATAACCGACTCAAAAACTCCCCAAACTCTTTTGTTTCATCGTATCTAGCGGCGGTGTCGAGAACATATTTCAGTGTAAGCGGTATATCTTTTAGGTAGCCCTCTTTGGAGTCTCTTAGGTATAGCCTTGAAAATATGCCAAGTACTTTTATGTGTCTTTGAAGCCCCATAAAGTCAAACCATTTCATTATCGTTGCATCATCGACATTTAGAGCTTTTTTGTCTCTAAACTCAAGTACGAGTTTTTTTATTGCATCTCTATCGTAAGCTATGTAGCAGTCCTTTAGAAGCGAAACAAGATCATAGGTTATAGCACCGCTCATCGCATCTTGATAGTCTATGATGCCTAGCTCTTTGTCATCTCTTAGCATGATATTTCTTGAGTGAAAGTCACGGTGTACAAAAACCCCTTGAGGTTGCTCAAGCACTGCGTTAGATATACTATCAAGCGTTGTAGAGATAAGGTTTTGCTCTTGGCGGGTGAGAGTTTTATTTAGCAGTTTTTCTAAGTACCACTCTTGCATAAGATCCATCTCTTTATGTAAAAAAGCCCTGTCATATAGAGGTAAATTCAGCACATCGGCTTTTTGCATTTTTAATATAGTATTTATAGCTTTGGTGTAGAGTGTTTGAAAGTTACCCTCGTTTAGTACATCAAGATAGTGAGTAGAGCCGAAATCCTCTAGTATAAGGTAGCCAAGCTCCAAATCCTCTATGTAAATCTTAGAAACTCCTACACCTGCACCCAAGAGTTTTTTATGTACTCTCAAAAAAGCGCCAAGAGACTCCCTCTCAAGCGAACTATCCATAAGCAAAGCGGTTTTGTCGTCTTTGCGGAGTCTGTAGTATTTTCTAAAACTTGCATCTGCTAGTGATTTTTCTATAACAAACTCTTTGTAAGGAGTTTGGTTTAACCATTCATATATTTTATTCATAAATCGCACCTAATATAGTATCTTTTTTTGCACCCGTTACGCTCGATATTTTTATGGCTCTCTTGTGCAATCTCTCTCGTGCAAACCACGCAAAAGCCATAGCTTCCATAAACTCTGAGCTAACTCCGGCTTCATCGCTTGAGATAGCTTGCGGTAGTTTTTGGTTTAGTCTTTGCATCAGGTAGCCGTTTTTCGCACCGCCGCCGCAAACTATAAGCAGTTGTATATCGTTTTTTATAGCTTCATCGGACATAGTAGTTGCACATAGCTCTAAAAGCGTGGCTTGAACATCTTGCGGTTTTAGGTCTAAAAAGCCATCAAGTTGGGTTTCTAGCCACTCTTTGTTAAATAGCTCTCTGCCCGTACTCTTTGGATATGGCTTTTTGAAGTATGGTTCATTTAACATCTTCTGTAGCAAGGCATCATTTGCGTTGCCGCTTTTTGCCCATTCCCCGTTTTTATCGTAAGGTAGGTTTTTATGTTTAAAGATCCAGTAGTCCATAAGTACATTTCCACATCCCGTATCGTAACCTATAAGGTTTTCGCCTAAAATAGTTATATTTGCCATACCGCCGATGTTTAAAACTGCTGTTTTGTCGGTATGCTTTTTAAATATGTAGTTATGAAATGCAGGAGCAAAAGGCGCACCTTGTCCGCCGAGTGCTACATCTTTTTGTCTAAAATCACTTACAACCCTGATACCTAGATTTGCATTTAGCGTATTTGCGTCGCCTAGCTGCATAGAAAAAGCCAAATCCCCGTTTGGTTCATGCCATAGTGTTTGTCCGTGAAGTCCTATGGCACTTACATCTTTTGCATCTATGCCAAACTCTATTAAAAACTTCTCTATGCAACTGCTAAATAATCTACCTAGCCTTACATCAAGCTCCCCTACCATCCTAAGTGTGATATTTCCCTCTATCGCTTCAAGAATATCTTTTTTTAGCTTTTCATCAAACGGATATGTTTTTGCATAAACTAGCCTAAACTCATCCTCTTTTGCTTCACAATACGCTATATCGAGACCGTCAAGGCTTGTTCCCGACATCACACCTATATAAAATTCACTCATCTGTTTGCCCTTTTAAATGAGTTTTTATAGCATCTTTTAAAGCAATAGACAAAAATGTCGGAACTGCATTGCCGATTTGTAAATTCTTTGAACTTCTTGAGCCATAAAAAATATAATCATCAGGAAAACACTGTATCCTAGCACCCTCTCTTGTTGTTAGCGGTCTTGGTGCTTTTGGATGGATGCATCTTGAAGATGACGGAGTACTTAAGTTTCTAGTTATAGTCGTAGATGGTCTCTCCCACCACAACCTGCAATATGTATTTGCAAAACCGCTTTTTGGGCGTAATTTTTCTGGTATATCTTTTGGAGTTCCACCATCGGGCAAACTCTCCATCAGTTTTACAAGTGCTTCACTATTTTTTGGTGCATTATGGTCCATAAGGCGTTTAGGTGCATTTTGCCTCATTAATTTTTGAAATTCATTTTTTGCTTCGCTGCTGTATTCAAAGCTCTCTTCGGAACTCTTTATAAAAGGCAAATCGCTAATCGCCTCTGATAGCGTTAAATATGGTTTTAAATCTTTATCAAAAAGGTTTTCTTCAT
>JAUPKZ010000060.1 GCA_030837195.1 Campylobacterota bacterium | reverse complement strand
GGTTCAACCATAAAAACAGGTCTTGGGCTTATCTACACTACCTCACCGGAAGTCGGAGCAAACTTTAATGTTAATTGCACTGCATCTATGCCTCTTGGAAATAGAATATTTAGATGCTGGAAGAAAGATGGTCATGGCTATACGGAGATTGACAAAGCCATTAGAGAAAGTTGCGATGATTTTTTTTATAAAGGAAGCTTGCGACTTGGCATCAAAAAAATGAGCGACGGACTCATCAGATATGGGCTTGGAAGAAAAACAGGCGTTGACTTGCCAAATGAGTTTATAGGAACCGTTCCTTCCCGCGAATGGAAAAAAGAGAAACACAATCAACCTTGGTATATAGGAGAAACAGTCAATACATCAATAGGACAAGGTGATTTTTTAGCGACACCGATGCAAATTGCACAATTTACTGCACTTATGGCAACAGGAAAATTGCCAAAACCTCATTTTGCAAAATCAATAGGTGATACGCCCATAAAAGCAGAATTTGAAGATGTTTTAGACGAAAACGAAAAGAAAAAGTTACCTATTATACAAAAAGCTATGTATGAAGTTTGTAATCATCCAAACGGCACGGCATCTAGATATGTAAGCTCAAAAGTAAAAATTGCAGGCAAAACCGGAACCGCACAAGTTGTGGGCATCTTGCAAAATATCAAAGAAAGAGAGCTGGAGCATGAAATGGACTACTATACTCGCTCTCACGCTTGGTTTACTACATATGGACCATATGAAAAGCCTCAATATATAGTTTCGGCTTTAGTTGAGCATGGAGGGCACGGCGGGTTTGCAACGGGAGAAATAGTTTCAAAGATATATGACAAACTATTAGAACTAGGCTATATCTCCCAAAACTACTAAAAATTTTATTTTTAGCCTTGTGTTCTAATAATTAGGCTTTTAGGTAAATTGTATTTCTTTATTAGCTCCGCCTCTTTTTCTCTCATCTCTCCTGTATCTACTTCGTGATCATAACCAAGAAGGTGTAGCAATCCATGTATAAAGAGGAGTAAAAACTCATCATTATTGCTATGCCCGAGTTCTTTTGCTTTTGCTTCTATATGCTCCCATGAGATAACAATGCTTCCAAGCGGGCACATAGGCACATCCTCATATGGAAAACTAAGGACATCAGTATCTTTATCGATACCTCTATGCTCTTTATTTATCTCTTGCATCTCTTTATTGTCCGTAATAATTAGCTCTATATCTTTAGTGCTTAAAAAATCTGCTATCTGAGTTGCGACTCTTATATCTATATCAAGTATTGTTCTATTATCAAATTCAATCATAACGCAAATTATAACAAAGAATATGTTAGAATATTTGTATGAATTTAAAGAGTAAAAAAGCAGTTTGCATTATGAGCGGAGGGATGGACTCGACGCTATGTGCATACATGATGAAAAATAGCGGGTATGAAGTAGTAGGTGTGCATTTTAACTATGCTCAAAGAACACAAAAAAAAGAGCTTGATTGTTTTAATGCAATATGCGATGATTTAAAAGTAACAAATAAGTATATTTTGGATTTAGACTTTTTTTCACAAATAGGTGCTTCTGCACTTACCGATAAAAATATTGAAGTTCCCACCGGTGGAATAGGTGATGGAGTACCGGTAACCTATGTACCGTTTCGCAACGGTATATTTTTAAGTATTGCCGCAGCAATCGCCGAAAAAGAGGGTGCTTGTGCCGTTGCTATCGGTGTTGTTGAAGAAGATAGCAGCGGTTATCCCGATTGCAGAGAGTCATATATAAAAAGTATGCAGCAGAGTATAAACCTCGGCACAAAAGATGAGACAAAAATAGAGATTTTTATGCCTCTTGTACATCTTAAAAAATCTCAAATTGTACAAAAAGCTCTTGAATTAGACGCTCCACTGCATCTTACATGGAGCTGCTACAAAGATGAAGAAGCGGCTTGCGGTGTTTGCGATAGCTGCCGTTTACGACTAAATGGATTTAAAAATGCAGGACAAAAAGACCCGATTGGCTACTCATCAGCTCTTGTTTAAAGATATTGCTATAACACATATAGTAAACAAAAGACTTAAAAACAGCTATATACAAATAGATAAAGAGGGTAGCGTTATCTTAAAAACTCCGGCTCTAAATGACTCTTATATCTATAGTCTTTTGGCAAAAAAAGAGTTGTGGATTAAAAAACGGCTCATAGCTATTCAAAACAATCAACCAAAAAGAGTAAATCTTGAAGATGAGGTTTTGCTTTTTGGAGAAATCATCAGTATAGACAGAACTGAAGCAAAAAGTTTAAGAGCGTGCTTGGAGAGATTTCAAACTCTTGATCAAAATAGCATAGAAAAGTGCTATGAAAAATTTTATAGATTGTATGCAAAAGAGTACCTTACACAAAGGCTTGATGAATATGCAGAAATTATGAATCTTGAATATAGCGAAGTAAGATTTAAAAAAATGAAGCGAAGATGGGGGAGTTGCAGTTCAAAAAAAATAATAACTCTAAATACACAACTCTTAAAACTAAAAAAAGAACATATCGACTACATTTTGATTCATGAGCTATCACATCTGGTTCATATGAACCACTCTAAAAATTTTTACTCTCTAATTGGCAGGTATATGCCGCACTACAAAGAGATACACAAAGAGCTTAAATGTTTTATCTTATATTGATAAAATGTTTAAGACTCACATCACTCCACTCTTTGGAGAGTTCAAGATGCCCTTGAATAGATTTATAAACTTTTTCAAAATCACTATTTTCTCTGCTTAAACTATCTAATACTTCTTCAAGAGCTTTCTTTGCCGCTTCTATAACATCATTTGGAAATTGATGAATAGTTATATGCAAATCTTTTAACTCTTTTAGTGCATGGATATTTTGCATATGAAACTCATATGCCATATGCGAATTCATCTCATTCGCCGCTAGCTCTATCATGCATTTATGCTCATTTGAGAGATTATCCCAAAACTGCTTATTAAAAGTAAGTTCTAGTATAGAGCCCGGTTCATGCCATCCGGAGTAGTAGTAAGGTGCAACCTTATAAAATCCCATTTTTATATCAAGTGCCGGACCAACCCACTCCGTAGCATCAATTACTCCTCTCTCAAGAGCCGTATATATCTCTCCTGCCGGAAGCAAAACAGAATTTACGCCCATCTTGGAAAAGACCTCTCCACCAAGACCCGGTATTCGCATTTTTAACCCTTGCATATCTTTTATAGAGTCTATTTTTTTTCTAAACCATCCGCCCATTTGGATATTTGTATTTCCTCCCATAAAAGGATACAAGTTATACTTTGCATACTGCTCTCTCCAAAGCGACAAACCATCTCCAAAGAGCATCCATGAGTTTATCTCCTCCATGCTAAATCCAAACGGGATACCGCTATAAAGAGAAAAAGCGCTGTTTTTACCTTTCCAGTAGTATGGACCTGAATGAAAAGCATCTATTTGCCCGCTAGAACAAGCGTCAAAAACCGCTAAATCCGGAACAAGCGTATTCTTTGGATAAATTTTAACATCTAAAAGCCCGCCGCTCACATCCTTTGCTCTTTGGGCAAACCTATCTACGCCAACTCCCATAATCGGAAAATTTGCGGGCCAGCTTGTAGCGATTTTTATGGTTGTTTTCTTATTTCTGTTTATATTAATATTTTTTTCGCCTATATCGCTTTTTTGCGGGTGTTTTGAATGATCTATTGCTTGGCGGTTGCTTTCGTTGCATCCACTTAGTGCCAATGTACATGAAGCTGCCGTTGCAGTCGTTAAAAAGTCTCTACGATTCATATGTCACCTGTCTTATTAATATATATTGTTATTTTAGCAAAAAATCAAAACTCAAATACAAGCTGTCTTTGCTCTGCAATAGGTTTGTTTAAAATAGATTTATTCACACCTACTATAAGCGCAAAATTAAACTTTGCATTTTGTAAAATATTTATTATCTCTTTTTCGCTCTTATAAACATAAACATTATCCGCATCTTCATAAGGCATATCAGAGGGAAGAACAAAAATTGTATTTGCCCATGGCGCATGATGTTCTAAAAAAAGTATTTGATTTTTTACAAGATTGCTGTTTGGTTCAAAAATAAGAACTCTCTCACTTGTTCCAAAGTTTTTAATTTCAAACTTTTTATTTATAAAAACTGCTTCAAAATGCTCAATGGGCATAAATTTTTTTAATTTATACTCTATATTTAATATTTCATAAAAATGCAATAGATTTTCCAAATAAGGAATAAAAAAAGGCGACAAAAGTTGCCTTTCATAAAAAATATTATTATGTATAAATGTTGTCTCAAAAAGAGTTTGTTCTATGATATCTATAGAGTCTGATGGTGATTTTGGCATCGTTTTTATAGAAGTAAAAATAGCTGCATCATTTAGGGTAGGGCAAAAGAGTACAATCGAGCCGGTTTGAAGCTCCCAAAGAGAGTTAAAAGTTGCTCTTACATTTCCATATAGTGTATATATATTAGGAGGAGTAACTACTTCTAAAGATAGTTTCAAAACTATCTCATCACACTCGTACGCAACAATCTCTCTCTCTATCATTCTAAAACGAAGTAGCTTTTTTAGCGCATTTTCAAGCGAATCTACTCTAACCCATGCAATTTCATTGTCACTTATTGCTATTTCATTTTCAAAAACTATAACATAAGCACCGTTTTTTACAGCCAGCTCAATATCGCCGATATCATAAGCAAAAAAAATATCGCCTCTCTTTACTTTTGCAGCCTCAAAACAAATATTTTCAAAACTACCGATAGATGGCTCATTTACAAGCTTTGCTTGCGTAAGTGCTATAAAATTTTCAAGTTTCATCCAATAGATGTGCCGGCTTTTTTAGGTTTTTCAGGTCTAATCAAACTTAACCCATTCTCGTCTTTAGCAGCAAGAATCATCCCTTCTGAAACCATACCCATAAGTTTTGCAGGCTTTAAGTTTGCAACAACACAAACCTGAGTTCCTATGAGTGATTCGGCACTGTAAAACTCTTTTATTCCTGCAACTATCTGTCTTGGAGACTCTTCACCGAGATCTACTTTTAACTTTAGCAGTTTTGCACTTTTTTCTACCTCTTGGGCTTCAACTACCGTTCCTACTTTAAGTGAAGTTTGAAAAAACTGACCGATTTCAATAAGATTATCCTGCTCTTTTGGCATCTCTTTTACCGCTGCTTGCTCACTTTTAGGCGCATTGGGCTGTGCCGCAGGAGCTTCTGGCATAAGAGGTGCTTCAATTTTTGGAAAAAGAGGTGGAGTCTGCTTAATACTAAATAATTTTAATAACTTTTTATCTAAAATAAACTCTTTATAGCTTGAACTATCAATACCAAAGCCAAGAGTATCTGCAATAATATTTGTTGTACGCGGCATAATAGGGTGTAGCATAATTGAGGCTTTTGCCAAGATATTTGCAACAAGCGCAACCGTTGCCAATGCTTCATCTTTTTTGCCTTCTTTCATTTTTACCCACGGTGCATGCTCTTCAATAGCTTTATTTCCTATGGCAAAAAGTCTCCAAAGCTCTTCTAAATATCTATGAGTCTGCATACCCTCCATCAACACATCAAGCGAGTCAACAATAGCATGGGCAGCATCAATCTCTTTTTTATGATATTTCAAAACATCAGAACTGTCTATCTCAAATCCAGAATATTTACCACTCATTCCGATAATTCTATTTAGCAAATTGCCCAAATCATTGCTTAATTCAGAATTTATTCTATCCATAAAAGCTCTTTGCGAAAAATCACCATCTTGCCCAAAAGGCACTTCTCTGAGCATAAAATATCTGAGATTTTCGGCTCCGTAAACATCTGCAACCTCTTTTGGAGACACAACATTGCCTTTTGATTTGCTCATCTTTTCACCGTCTCTTGTCCACCAACCATGAGCACCTATCTGTTTTGGAAGAGGCAAATCCAAACTCATTAAAAATGCCGGCCAGTAAATTGCATGGAAGCGAAGAATATCCTTACCTACAAATTGCATTGAAGCCGGCCAATATCTCATATTTGCCTCATCACTGCCATACCCAAGTGCAGTTACATAGTTAAGCAAAGCATCAAGCCATACATACATAACATGCTTATCATCTTTGAGAGAAGAGGGCATCTTTACGCCCCATGTAAATGATGTTCGTGTCACGGAGAGGTCACGAAGACCACCTTTTACAAAGTTTATGACCTCATTTGCCCTTGACTTTGGTATTATAAACTCCGGATTTTGCTCATAATGTTTAAGCAGGGCATCCTCATATTTTGAGAGTCTAAAAAAGTAGCTCTCCTCTTTAACAACATTTGTACTTCTTCCGCAGTCAGGGCAAAATTCGCCATCAACTAGCTGAGTTTCCGTAAAAAATGTCTCACAGCTTACACAGTAATGTCCTTCGTAAAAGTCTTTATAGATATCACCTTTTGCATACATAACCTCAAAAGCTTTCTGAACGCCTTTTTTATGCTCTTCATCAGTTGTACGGATAAATTTTGTATAGCCTATCTCAAACTCATCCCAAAGATTTTTAAAGGTTGCACTTATCTCATCGGCAAACTCTTTTGTTCCTTTGTTGTTTTTTTTAGCAGATTCTTCTATTTTTTGCCCATGTTCATCGGTACCTGTTAAGAAATAGGTATCTTCACCCTTTAGCTTCTCGTATCTTGCCATAGTGTCTGCTATAAAAGTAGTATAAGCATGCCCTATATGAGCTTCGCCGTTTACATAATATATGGGTGTTGTTATATATTTACTCAATTTTTTTCCTTTGTTTTATATATGTATTTAGAATTCAAATCCGCCGGTAGAGCCTTTTGACATACTGTTATATACCGCTTTTACATAATCAGAGCGTAACTCACAAGCCATATAGCTATCACAAGCGCTACAACTTTGTAAGTTTTTCTCTTTTTGACAATTTTGAACTTTTAATATCATCTCATCCAGATATAGTTCAAATTTATCTTTTTGCTGCTGCATAAGACTCTTTTACTCTATTTATCTCATATTTTGAACCAAAAAAACACGGCGAAGTATCATGAATATTTTTATGTTCCAAGTCAAGCAATCTATTTTTAGAATCTATTGCCTCACCGTATGCTTTTTCAAAAATAAACGCAAAAGGAAAAACTTCAAAAAGTTTTCTTAGCTTTCCTTCAGGCTTATCTGAAGTAGCAGGGTAACTAAAAAGTCCGCCGCCTTTTAAGAGTATCTGGTGCAAATCAGGAACCATTCCACCCGAATAGCGTAAACGATAACCCTCTGCAAAAAAGCTATCAACCAGCTCTTTATGATACGGCTCCCAGTTTTGTTGTGTTCCGCCTGGTGCATTAAGCTTGCCTTTTTCATTTAAGCGAATCTCTTTTACAAACTCAAAATCTCCGTTTTGCAGTAAATGGAGTTTTGTTTTATTGTGTGCAAAAACCATCTCAACCCTCGGACCAAAAACCACATAACATGAAGCAACCATATTTTTTGCACCAAAAGCGCCTTCGTAAATACCGAAAATCGAGCCCACGCTGAGATTTACATCAATAAGCGACGAGCCATCAAGCGGGTCATATGCAATAAAATATTTTCCGCCCTCGTGAAGCACCACTTCATGCTCTTTTTCCTCACTGGCAACCGTATGCACGGAGTAAATTTTCGAGAGTTCCTCTTCTATAATCATATCGCATTTGATATCTAGTTCAAGTTGCGTTTCACCCGAAGAGTTCTCTTTTTGAGAGTAACCTATATCTTTTGTATCGATGGCATCTTTTATTCTTATTGCGCTTGCTTGTATTGCTTTAAATATACTGTCCATTTTAATTTATACCTCCTTTGCGTTTTTAAATATCCACGATATTACCTCTTCGCAATTGTTGATATTTAACACATCAACACTGCTTGGTAGGGAATAATCGTCTAAATCAATACTACTATCGGTTGCAAGAGCATTCATATAGGCAAAGTAATCACTATCCAAAGAGTCTCTAAACACACTAATGCGTGGCAACGGTAAGTTTTTAAGCCCCTCTACGAGCAAGATATCAAAATCATTAAAGAGTCGTATCATCTCATCTAAATCTTTATGTTCTTGGGAAAAATATGTTGTTCTGTTTGGAGAAGTTACAATAACCTCGGCACCGGTATCGGAAAATTTGTAACTATCTTTACCCTCGACATCAAAACGAGCTTTATCTTTGGGGTCATGTTTTATTATAGCAACTCTCATTTTATAATCATGTATCAATTTTCTTGCTATTTTTAAAATGAGCGTTGTTTTTCCACTGTTCGAAGGTCCCGTAAATGCAACTGCTAATCTTTTTTTCAATTCTCTATTCTTTTATAAAAATTTACCCAATTATACAAAAGAGTCGTTAAAACTGACCTTACACAGCTAAAAACATTGTTTAATAAGATATAATTCTCCTGCTATTTAGAGGAATTTGAATGAAAAAAATATCTATATTTTTAATAATTTTATTATTTTTTAGCGGGTGCTCAAGAAAAAATGCTTTTGATGAGTTTAAAATGCAAAAAGCGCAGGAACTTAGTATATCAAGCTTGCAAAATAGCAAAATATTAACCAAAAGCGGTGAAATAAACGGGATTTTTTCAGCAATATATCTAAACGAAGTTTATCCTGAAAAATTTAACGGTGATGAGTACTTTTTTATCTATTTTTATACAAAAGACAACAATCAAATGTATAACCCAAAAGATGAGATAGAAACTGCTTTAAAAATAAAATTAAATTCAAAACTCCCTATCAAGATATTAAAACTCCCTGAAGAAAATAGGTTTTCACATCTTGTCGATATAAAAAATTCTTGGAATAAATACTATCTAATAGCCTTTGAGAGAAGCGACTCGCTAAATTTAACGCTTGAAAACGGCGAAGCATCTTCAGGCGTAATAAAATATAAAAAAGAGTATTAAAAAATAGCCTCTAGCTTAAAGAATGCAAAAATGCACCAAAGAGCACTATTAAAACCTGCAATACTATCACTATAATTAGCGGAGCCAAATCTACCCCGTTAAAGTTCGTTCTTATATGTCTTCTTACAAATATATAAGCCGGGTTTGTCAGTCTATATAAAAATTGTACCACCGGATTAAACGGATCCGGATTTACAAAAGTAAGAAGTGCTGCAACAATCACAATCCACATATACACATTAATAATTCCAATCGCTATACCACCGATTCCTTGAATAATCTCTACTAAAATACTCATTTTACAATCTCTCCTATATAATTTTTAATACACTTATAAACAGTGGCAATATCTGAATCATGTTCTGAACCCATTAAAAGAAGCCTAAGTGGTTTTAAAAGATTTTCACCTTTAATGCCGGACTCTTGCATGATATGATTCTCAAACTCTTCATATCTATCAAAGTAGGGCGCTTTTTTGATGATAGCAGCAATCACCACTACCGTTTCTTTAAGCTCCTCGGGAATATTTTTTGGTGCAAAAATAGCACCCACTTTACTTCTAAGCTCTTTTGTCGTACTTGCCTCTTTAAGATAAACTTTTGCAAGCTCTCCTATCTCAACATCTGCAAAACCTACATATCGTGAGAGTTCTTTAGCATCAAGCATCATCAGATGTTCTCTGTTAACCTGCTTGAGTATGTCGATATCGAAACGGGCAGGGGACTTTGACACATTATCTAAGTCAAACCACTCAATCGCCTCTTGTATGGTAAATATCTCTTTTGGCGGCTTAATAGCTGTTGATATTAAATAATTTGCAATTGCTGATGGTAAAAATCCCTCTTCAAGAAGCCACTTTACGCTTGAAGTAGCATCTTGCATAGCAGGAAGATGGGCATATTCAATTTTCTTTTCATAACCAAGCGATGTTCGAATCCAATCCTCTTTTGGTGCATCACCTAGATGCTCTTCATCACGGATAACTAAAGATATATCGCCGAGCATATCATCAATTCCGCAGGCAAAGCTGTAAGT
>JAUPKZ010000059.1 GCA_030837195.1 Campylobacterota bacterium | reverse complement strand
CGGAGCATATTTTGAAAAAGTGATTGAGGATTTCAAACAAAACAAAGACTCAGTCGTCCTGGCTTCTAACTACATCACCTCCGACCTTGTCGGCCTCATGAAGGCGAGCACTGATGCCAAGATGCCTGAGCACAAAAGCTTTGCGAAACTAATCACCTTGGTGAGAGACAATAAGCTGACCTCTCGCGCAGCAAAAGACATCCTCTCGATAATGTCACTCTCCGGAGGTGATCCCGAAATCATTGCTGAAGAAAAAGGCATGTTCCAAAAAAATGACGAAGGTGCTATCAAAATCATCATGACAGGAAGTGCAAGTGATGAACCTAAACTTCAAAAGCATATCTACTCAAAACAAACTAAAAAAGATTTAGAAAAACGCATCAAAGATGTGGATGATGAGCTTAAACTTGTCATCGTAAGAGATATGTGGCTGACAGGTTTTGATGCTCCAAGTATGCACACGATGTATATCGATAAACCTATGAAATCACATAACCTTATGCAGGCAATTGCAAGGGTAAATAGAGTTTTTAAAGATAAAAAAGGTGGGCTTGTCGTTGACTATATCGGAATAGCGAATGAACTCAAACATGCCCTTAAAACATATACCGTTGCCGGTGGAAAAGGAACCGGAACGATTGATACGGCAGAAGCACTTGCAGAGATGCTAAAGAGACTTGATATTGTTCAAAATTTTTATCATGGATTTGATTATAGTTCTTTTATGACCAGAGCGCATATGCTTCTAGCACCTGCGGCAAATCATATTTTAGGTCTTGAAGATGGCAAAAAAAGATACCTTGATGAAGTGTTGGCACTCACAAAAGCATTTAGTCTTTGCGGCACTTTGGACGAGGCAAAAGAGCATAAAGAGGAGATAGCATTTTTTCAAGCCGTAAAAGCTGTGATACAAAAAGTAGAAGGGAAAAAATCATCAAGCAAAGACCCAAATAGAGCCATCAAGCAACTCATAGATAACGCCGTCATCTCTGATGGTGTGGAAGATATCTTTAGTTTGGTTGGACTTGAAAAGCCAAATATCGGGATACTCTCGGATGAGTTTCTTGAGGATATCGCACATATGCCGCACAAAAATCTAGCGGTTGAATTGCTTGAGAGATTGCTTCGAGACGATATCAAAGCAAAAAGTAAAAACAATGTGGTGCAAGAGAAAAAATTTAGTGATAGACTACAAGCTACACTTAGTAAGTATCATAACCGTGCGATTGAAACCGCAAAGGTGATAGAAGAGCTTATAGAGATGGCAAAAGATTTTGCTGCATCTGCAAAACATGGGCAAGATTTGGGGCTTAATTTTGATGAGCTCGCATTTTATGATGCACTTGCAGAAAATGAAGCGGCTTTAAGAGAGATGGGCGATGAGATACTCAAAAAAATAGCCATAGAGCTCACCGAAAAACTAAGAAGCAGCATAAGTGTCGATTGGCAAAAAAGAGAATCGGTGCGAGCTAAGATGAGAAATATCATCAGAATAATTTTAAAAAGATACAAATATCCACCTGATAAAACTGCTGAAGCTTTGGATATGGTAATGAAACAAGCGGAAGTCTTGAGTGATGAGTGGAGTAAGTAATATCATTATCTTATATCAAGTTCATGGTAAGGAGATTAAAAGCTACTCAAATAGCAGCACTTTTTATACTTTTTACCGCTTCCGCATGGGCATGGGTCATTTCTTTGTATCTTAGAGTTTAGAAACACTCCGCTATCATATAGCCAGATACCCTCTTCAAGCACGAAAGTACTCCTCTCGTGCTGCATTTTAATGCCATCGGCGTCTTTGTAGTAAGCCTTAAACTCTACTATGTTATCTTTTGCATATACGATATCAAGCCCAAGCCAAGTAACACTTTTGCAAAACTCGTCTATAAGCTCTATCTCATGCTCAAAACGATTTTGTTTTGTTGTTGTATTTAGTATGTATTCTGCATTTGCGCTAACATAGGCGCTATATCTGCTTCTCATAAGTTGCAGCGGCGTTGAAGGCAGCTCTTTTTGGCTTAAAAATACTCCGCAACACTCGTTAAAATCTCTTTTAGTATCACAATAGCACTGCATATTGACTCTTTTGTTTAAAATTATATAATAAAATAGGTAAAGTTATTGAAGGAGCATAAATATGACATTTAGCGAAGCTATGGATTTTAGACATGCATGTAAAATTTTTGATGAAAACAAAAAGATAAGTGATGCAGAAGTTTTAGATATACTAGAAGCAGGACGCAAATCGCCCTCATCGTTTGGGATGGAGCCGTGGAAATTTTTGGTTATAACAAATGATGAGTTAAAGGCAAAAATAAGACCGTTTTGCTGGAATCAAGTTCAGATCACATCATGCTCTCATTTAGTTATCATACTTGCAGCCATCCAGAGGGTAAAACCATCTTCACAAGTACCGCAAAAAATGCTATCAAGACGCAATATGCCGCAAGAGAAGCTTGATTTTTATGTAGATTTGTATGAAAGACATCTAAGCTATACGCTAAGCAGTGATGAAAATATACTTTGCTGGACTGCAAGACAGACATATATAGCAGCTGCAAATATGATGACTTGTGCCGCAACGCTCGGCATAGACAGTTGCGCCATAGAAGGGTTTGAAAAGGAGAGGGTAGAGGAGATACTAAATCTTGATATTAGTAAATATCAACTTTCATTAATTTTGCCTTTTGGCTACAGAGTAAAAGAACAACCATCCCAAATAAGGCTTAGTCTTGATGAAATTGTAGAGTTTATAAAATAGAAAAAGAGGACAGACTTTAAGTTAAAAATTTCAATATAAATAAAAGAAAAATTTCACTATAATACTTAATAATAAAGCGATATACGGAACTATACTTCTAAATAAGTGTATATTTTAAGGAAATAAGATGAGAGAGATACTGATAGAACAAAACAAACATTGGGATAATCAAAAATATGTAAGCATCAAAAGAGATATATTGGATAAATTTATTTCTTATATTTCATTAAAGCAAATAATCACTATTACCGGTATTAGAAGATGTGGCAAAAGCACTTTGGCAAAACAAGCAATAAATTATTTGATTGAAAGTGGTGTACCAAAAGAGAATATCTTTTTCATCAATCTTGAAAATCCATATTTTTTAGAATACAAACACGATGCAAAATTTTTGAATACCATTTTTGAAGAATATCTAAAACTAATGAATCCAAAAGGAAAGATTTATTGCATCTTTGATGAAATTCAGTATTTTGACAATTGGCAGGTGTATATAAAAAGCAAGTATGAATCAAGCAATATAAAATACATCATTACAGGGTCAAACTCTTCTATGCTTTCACACGAGCTAGCTACACTTCTAAGTGGAAGAAGCCTAAATATTCATCTTGATACTTTTTCTTTTACGGAGTTTTTGGATTTTAAAAGGATTGACTATAAAAGTGAATTTGCACAAATCAAAAATAGAATTGATATAGCAAGAGCAAAAGAAGAGTATCTTAAATGGGGTGGATTTTATGAAGTTTTTGAAGCAAGTGATGAAATGACAAAAAAAGAGCTTCTAATATCTTATGTAAAAAACATAATTTATCAAGATATTATCCCAAGATATAGCATAAGAAATAGTGAGATAGTTGAAAGGCTATTTTTTTATCTTTTGACGAATATTGCAGGTGTCATCAACTATACAACTTTAGCAAAAACTTTTGAAGTGAGCGATAAGACAATCAAAGAGTACATCAACTATTTTGAGGATGTATTTTTACTTAAAAGAATTGATAAATTTCATAATAAGCTAAAAGAAAAAATCAAATCAACAAAAAAGATATATGTACTTGACAACGGATTTTTACAAATCGCACCGACAAACTCTAAAAATCTAGGGTCTTCACTGGAAAACGGAGTATTTGTTATCCTGAACAAAATATACGATGAAGTAACTTATATCAAAGAAAACTATGAGATAGATTTTAGATGTGCCGATACTCTTTATCAGGTATCATATAAAATGGATGATGAAAAGACGAGGCAAAGAGAACTAAGAGCATATGAAAGTTTTGATGAGGGTGCTTACTACAAGCATAAGGTTATTACTTATGATGAAACAAGTAATTTTGAAAAAGTGGAAATAGTAAAATTTGATGATTTTGTATTTGGTTTAGAAAATAAAGAGTAGTAAGGCTTAGTCTTGATGAAATTGTAGAGTTTATAAAATAGAAAACTTTGCAATGATAGGGTTGTGATCTGAGATTTTTTTGCTATCTATAACTTCGGAATATGTAAGTTCTAAACCTCTATAAAACACATAATCAAGCGAGTTTGTAAAGACTTTTTTTATGTTTGATTCATCGCTGAAAGTAACTTTTTTAAGCTCTAAATGAGATGCAAATTCTCTTAAAGAAGCAACTCTCTCTACATTCCAAGTATTAAAATCTCCTGCTACGATCATAGCTCCATTGTGAGAGTGTATGGAGTCAAAAATATAATTTAGTTCATTTTGAAAATCACTGTTTTTTACAAAATTTATAGCATGAAGATTTACCATAAGAAGGACTTTATCATCTGCCATATTATGCAGAGTTATAAGCGAAACTTTATGTGTCATATAGTTTAGCTCCTGTTTTTTTGTAAGAAGAGAGATTTCATTATGACAAGATGATTTAAAAGCGCTCAAAACTCCGAAGATATGTTTTTTTGTCTCTATATTTGGAGAGAGTATATAGGAGTAATCATGCAAATCAAGTTCAATAGATATATTTTTTTTAACCTCTTGCAACAGAAGCATATCTAGGTCATACTCATGTATTAACTTATCTAAAAATATCTTATAGTCGCTATTTAGCGTAAGTTTTGCCACATTCCAGCAGAGCAGGCTAAACTCTTTTTTTATATGTAACTCTTGATGTTTAAGACTCTTTATAAAATGATGCGGTTTAAACATTTTCTACAACTGCGGCGCAAGCACTCTGGCTAGATTTTCAAACACTCTTTTTATATCTGAAACATCTTTTGTTCCGGTAGATGAGTTTGCTATAAGCTCTCTTGCCCATTCATATACTTCTTTGATGATTTTCTCAGAATAGATAAAAGTTGCAACTTCATAGTTTAAAAAAAGGCTTCTGTTGTCGAAGTTCGCACTTCCTAAGACAACGCTTTTTTCGTCAAACAGGATGGCTTTTGCATGCAGCATAGAACCGTTGTAGAGATAAATTTTAACACCTGCTTCTTCAAGTTCGCGCATATAAGAGCTTCTTACAAGATTTACAATGGTATGATTTGCTTCTTTTGGAGTGATGAGTCTTACATCTACACCTTTGTGTTTTGCAATAATTAACGCTTGAATAAGTGCCGAATTAGGTATGAAATAGGGCGTTATAATATATATTTTCTCTTTTGCGCTATATATACAGGAGAGAAGCACCTCGTACAATATATCTTTGCTCATATCGGGACCAGATGGCACTACTTGTAAAAAAATCTCTTCCGCATTGCTTGTTTGCTGTACATTTCTCTTAAAAGAGAGCTGTTCGCTTGAAGCATAAAACCAATCAGAGGCAAATATTTCAAAAAACTGCTCAACAGAATCTCCCTTTAGCGCAAACATAATATCTTCCCATCTATCTTTATCCTCTTTTACCCCTAAATACTCATTTGAGAGGTTTATCCCTCCACTTAAAACTTTTTCATTGTCAAATATAAATATTTTCCTATGATTTCTAAGATTTATATAGTTTCTAAAGGGCATTTGAAAAATCGGCATAAAAAATTGTACTTCTGCTCCTGCGTTTTGCAACTCTTTTAGTTTAGAGCTAAATAGATAAAGAAAAATAGAACCTAGCGAATCTATAAGAATTTTTACATCAACTCCCTCTTTGGCTTTTTGTGCAAGGGCTTTGATAATCTTTTTTGTTGTTGCATCATAATTAAATATATATGTACTTATGTAAATTGATTTTTTTGCGTTATTTATGGAGTTTAAAAACTCATTGTAAGTATCTACGGCATTAAAAAAAAGCTTAAATTCACTATTTTGCATTGCATCTGCTATGCCGTAATTTCTTAATACTCTATCCGTATGGTTAAGTATGGTTTCATTCGGAACTATATTTTTTAAAACTATATTTTTCTTTTTATATCTATTTTCTCTTTTTCTAGAGCCGATGATAAGATATAAAAAAATAGAGATATAGGGAATAAGTATGATAGAGAGAAGCCAAGCCATAATAGAACTTGGAGTCCGTCTTTTATATAGCATATGGATAAGTATAGAGAGCGTTAAAAGGCTTCCTAAAACAATAAGCCCGTGGTAGAAGATAAGATTTGGTGCGGTCTGCTCACTCATCTAAAAAATATTGCATTTTTCGCTACGATGATTGAACTTGCAGTTTTATAAGCAAATTTGCACCGTCTTGATAGACTTCTAAACTACTTCCAAGAGAAGGCGTTTGCATCAACAAACTATCTCTTATGGAGTGAAGTATATGAGAAAATTTTTGAAACATAGGCGTAATCATTAGTGTAGTTTTTGTTTTTATAACAAGGCTTGTAAGCTCTTTGATAATACAGTCATAAACATGCTTATTTATAGCTCTTTGCAATATATACTCACGCATAAGATTTATATTGTTCTCAAGCGCAATCCTATCTTGAGTGCTAAGAGGTATATGTTTATGCGCATCTTTAATCTCTAGCTCTACATCGCTTATAACATCTTCATTGTCGATAGTTGTTATTTTATGCATATTTTGACAATAGTTCTGAAGTTCCTCATTTAGCTCTTCATAAGAGAGCCTCGGAGAATTTGTATTGTAAACATATATACCGTTATGAATATGCTCATAAGTCAAAGATTTTAACATCTGAACAGCAATATTTAGATATGCGAACGCATCCTCATCATTGTTGTCAAATTCTATGCCTTCATGAGATATGATTGGTTTTGGACCTACATATTTTATCTTCATAATTAACAATCCTTATATATAAACACGCAAAATGAACAAAACTCACCTTGCCATATTAGCCACAACGGCACATACAACCTAAAAAAATTCAATTGCGTAAATTATAGCACTTTTTTATACATTAAATCTAAAATGCATTATATCACCGTCTTGAACAATGTACTCTTTTCCTTCAAGACGCATTTTACCTGCCTCTTTTGCTTTTTGCTCTCCGCCTGCTGCGATATAGTCCTCATAAGCTATAACTTCGGCACGAATAAATCCTTTTTCAAAATCATTATGAATAACGGCAGCAGCTTTTGGAGCAGTCGTGTTTTTGCGGATGGTCCATGCTCTGACCTCTTTTACTCCGGCAGTAAAATAGCTCATAAGTCCAAGCTTATCAAAACCTTTTTGAATGATTTGATTTAGTCCGGATTCCTCAACTCCCAAAGAGCTTAAAAACTCCTCTGCTTCTTCATCACTAAGACCTATTAGCTCTTCTTCTATTTTTGCGCAAAGTTTAATTACTTCACAGTTATGTTTTGCTGCAAACTCTTTTAGTGCTACTACATACTCATTGTCTTCTAATAAACCGTCTTCATCTACATTTGCCCCGTACATAATCTCTTTGTTTGTAAGAAGCCTTGTTTCAGCCAAAAGTTTGTCAAAAACCTCATTTCCCTCTTTTTTGAAGTTTCTAGCTAAATTTCCATCAGCTAAAAACTCTGCAAGTTCCGTAGCAAGTTCAACGGCAGCGGCTGCATTTTTATCATTTTTTGCCTGCTTTTTTAGTCTTTCTATTCTATTTTGAAGCACTTCTACATCTGCTAAAATAAGTTCATTTTCTATAATTTCCACATCACGCAAAGGGTTTATACTCCCCTCGTTATGGATGATATTTTCATCTTCAAAACATCTTACAATTTGGAGTATAACCTCTGTTTCACGGATATTTGATAAAAATTTATTACCTAAACCCTCACCCTTACTAGCACCCTTTACAAGCCCTGCAATATCTACAAACTCAACAACAGAGTATTGAAGCCTCTCAGGTTTTACAATTTTTGCAAGCGCATCTAGTCTTGCATCGGGAACCGGAACTACTGCTTTATTTGGTTCTATAGTGCAAAAAGGATAGTTTGCAGCTTCTGCATTTTGTGCTTTCGTTAGAGCATTAAAAGTTGTTGATTTTCCGACATTGGGGAGTCCTACAAGACCTATACTTAAACCCATAATTTACCTTTGTTCTTTTTTTATAAAATAGTAGCAAAATCTTGCTTACAGCAGAGATAAAGAAGCAAAGCATCATACAAAATCCATTTTGCTATTAAATTGTAATACTATTATCATAAACTTGCAAATAACTACTATAGAGAGATGAAAAATGAGAAAAAAAGAGAAACCCAAAGATCTATTTGTCAATGATGCTTTTTTAGCAGAGCTTTTTGAGCGTTTGCTTGATTTGAGAGATAAAATCAAAGAAGGAATTGACCCGCAAACAACCAATAGTTCACTTTTAAATATGAAACAGTATCTAAATTTGCGAAAATATGACTTTTCACATTTTCAAGACGACCTTACAAAAGTAGGGCTCTCATCCTTTGGTCGCTCACAAGCGCATATAGAAGCAAGTGTGATTGTCGCACTGAGGATGCTCTCCCATGCGCTTGGGCGTGATGTTGTACTGAGCGAACCGCATTTGAGCTATGAGGCATCGCACGCTATTATGGAAAAAAATGCTACGATTTTCTCCTCATCAAGCGATAAAACAAAGATTATGATAACAGTACCCTCAAACTACAATGAAGAGGAAGATTGGTTTACTCCTCTTTGCGATGAGGGAGTACATCTCTTCCGCATCAATACCGCACATGATGATGTTGAAGTGTGGGCAGATATGGCAAAAGCTATAAAAGAGGTAAAAAATAAAACGGCAAAAATCTATGTTGATCTCGCAGGTCCAAAAATCAGAACAGTTTTGGACGACTCCAAAAAAAAGAAAAAGATAAAAGTTTTTTATGGAGATAAAGTTCTTCTAAAAGCGGCATCATCTCAAAATACAAAGCCTAAAAGGGGAATCTACAAGGCAGTTATAGGGTGTACCCTTGATAGGTTGGGAAGCATAACACAAGTTGGCGATGCCGTATTTGTGGATGATGGCAAAGTGCAGATGAGAGTAGAGGAGATTGATGGCGAAGATATCGTTTGTGTAGTTGTAACCAATAATGACAAGGGAAGCAAGATAAAAGATGAAAAGGGAATCAACTTTCCAAATAGCGATATCTCTTTAAGAGCAATCAGCGTGCGTGATAAAGAGATTTTATCGCATATTTGCGACTATGCAGATATCATAGGAATCTCTTTTGCACAAAGTGCCGATGATATTTATGAACTTATAGGCGAACTAGAGGCTCTTGGCAAAAGCGGCGAGGTTGGAATTGTTGCGAAGATAGAGACAAAAAAAGGTGTTAAAAATCTTCCTTTGATTCTTGAAGCACTCTCAAATTACGGAAATTCAGGAGTAATGATAGCGCGCGGAGATTTGGCAATAGAGATAGGATTTGAAAATTTAGCATATATGCAACAGGAGATTTTAGACTTGTGCAGTGCTGCGCATATGCCCGTTATCTTGGCAACACAGGTTTTGGAGAACAAGATGAAAACCAATATACCAAGCCGTGCTGAAATTTCCGATGTTGTTTTTGCTCATAAAGCTGAGTGCGTAATGCTAAATAAAGGGCTTTATGCACTTGAGACGGTAAAGATTTTAAAGACGATTTTTTCGCAGATGGATCTTGTGTTTCGCAAAAACAAACTGCTTTACAATGCAAGCTTTGAGTGGAAATAGTTACGCCTATTTTATTTTAAACAAATAGAGAGTAGAGTATAAAAGTTTATATGCAAGGTAAAAAATGGTAACCTTTTTAGGAAAATTTGAAAAATCAGCTGATAGCAAAATTGCAAAAGATGCATTTGAATCAATAAAAGAGGAGATGCAAAGCAATAGAGTCGGGTACTACAAACTCCCAAAAAATTCC
>JAUPKZ010000010.1 GCA_030837195.1 Campylobacterota bacterium | reverse complement strand
AAAAATAAAAAAATACAAAGGATGTTTATGAAGAGTAAAGTATTAAAAATGCTTTTAGTAGTAGGCTTTGGAGTCTTGTTTATAGGGTGTTCAAGCAGAGAGGTGGTTTTAGAACAGGTTCCGCCAAAAAACTATGAAGTCATAGGTAAGGCGGAGGGAAGCGGAAACGGTTCACTTGGTCTTTTAGGAACAGCTTACTACTTCGTACCAATGGGGTTAAATACAAGAGTCGAGAGTGCTTACGATGATGCTCTGAGCAGCAAAGAGGGAGCCTCTGGCATTATCAATGTAACGCTTCAAGAGGATTGGTTTTGGTGGGTAATCGGAACAAATAGAAAAGTAACCATAACAGGTGATGCTATAAAGGAGACAAGCAAATGAAAAAGATTATCTTAAGTGCTCTTAGTTTTATCGTCTTTGGAGTTTTTATGGTGGGTTGTGCAGGCAAACCTATAACATTTAAGAGTGTTCCGCCTCAGCAGTATGAACATGTAAAAAATAAAGGCTGGGAGATAAGTGCATCTGCAAGCGGTTTTCAGCTTTTACTCTTTATACCTATAGATATAAATGATCGTCATAAAAGAGCTTATGACCTACTAAAAGCTCAGGCAGGAGATGGTTATATGACAAATATAAGGATTGAAGAGTCTTGGGCTTATGCTCTTGTCGGCACAAGCTATAAAACAACTCTAAAGGCGACTGTTTATCCTAAAAACTGATTTTTTTAACTCCACCCTTTTTTGGGTGGTGTATTTATAAAATTTTTCAAGGGTTTCAAGAATGAAAAAAAGTTATTAAAAGTTTGTCTACTTTATAGGGGTCAGTCCAATAATCTTGTTTTGCATTCAATGGCGCTATAAGTATAAGCCAAAAATCAACTCTAAAAAGAAGAATGCATTAAAGCAGTTGCTGTACCCGTATAAGCGTGGAGAGTAAAATTGCATTTTTGTCGGCAAAAGAAGTTTTCATCTTCAAATCGCTTTCTAAAAGTAGCTCTAGCAGTTTTGCGTAAGTATTGGGTTTGAACTTTATAGATAGTGCGGCTTTTTCATCAACAATGTTTTTTGGCGGATTGTAGCCTAAAATCTCTATGGCATTGGGTGCGCCGTTAACTCTTATATAGATGTGAAAAAGATATAGCTCGCTAACATATGAGATAATCGCATTTGAAATTGCTATTTCATCTTGAGAGTGCTCTAGTAGATTTAAGAGGTCTGATTTAAAATCTTTTTTTGTGAGCACTTTTTTTACAAAATCACCAAGTGTTACCTCGGATAAACCAAAAATTAGATGATCTATATCTTTTGTGGTAATATTTTTGTTATAAATCTTTAGTTTTTCTAGCTCATTGCAGGCAAGGGCAACATTATTGTTATGAATATTTAAAAGATGATTTATTGAGTAGCCATCAATTTGAAGTTCTTGTTTTTTGGCAGCATCTTGGACTATATGAATAGCCTCTGAGTGGTTTGGATGAAAAAATCTTACGCTCATCGTAGCGTATTTTCCGACTCCGTTTTTATAAATATTGTAGTCATCGCCGTAGTAGCCAAAAATAAAGAGATTATCTTTGTTCTTTTCACATTGTTCAATGAGTGTTTCTAACTCTTTTTTGGGAATTTTTTTTTCACTTTTTATGATGAGTATATTTTGATCACCAAACAAAGATGCCTGCGATAGGTGCGCTTTTGCACTGCTAAAATCATATTCGTCAAAATAGAGTTTTAACACCGAGGCATCTTCTTTTTGGGATAGTTTATTTATATAGCTGTCTATAAGGAAGCTGCTTTCTCCAAATAGTATAAAACTATTTGCAAGAGAGTTATTTTTTATATGTTTGTCTAGCTCGTTTTTATACATTATATTTCAGTGCTATCGATATCTTTTTTTATTTTTGATACGACTCTGGCATAAATTTTTGCTTTTGGTATATCGACCTTATCTATGCAGACTATGACATCTTCAAAAAGTGCTATACTCTCTTTTGATGTTATGTTGAGTGTTGCCCCTTTAATCTCATCGTGAAGCTCCGCTTTTGGTTCTATGTCGGTTGATGTGATGCGGGCTTTAAACTCTTTGTTTATGTTGTCTTTTGCCCATCTTGCAAATTTTCTTGCCATAAATTCAAACTCAACCGTGCTTGCTTCTCTCTCTTTTTCGCTTATTGTCATACTAAGGGATTCTATGTTTCTAAGGACATAAGAACCTTCTTCCGTATCATTATTGTTGATAGCTTTTAAAAGTCTGTGAACGATGAGGTCGCTATATCTTCTTATGGGAGATGTAAAATGCGTATATGCTTCAAACCCTAGCCCAAAATGCCCTGAATTTATAGGAGCATATCTTGCCTGCATTTGCGAACGAATGATTAGCGTATCTACTTCAGACTCTAGACCTATCTCTTTTGCTTGATCTTGTATGCTTGTAATAGTCTCTTTTAGAGTTCCTTTAACATCTACGAAAATACCGATTTCTGCCAATTCCTGATATAGTTTTTGAATTTTTAGTTGATTTGGCGCCTCATGTATCCTAAATATGCCTCTTGCAAATTGTGATGCGGCAGCTTTGTTCGCAAGGAGCATACAATCTTCTATAAGCGCGTGAGATGGTGTTTGTTCTGCATATGTTGTTGAAACAATGTTAGATTTTTCATCTATGCTCATCTCTATCTCTACGGATCTAAAGTCATAACCTACTTTTAGCCTCTCTTTTCTGAGCCTATCAGTTATGGCTTTGAGTTTTGTAAGATATTTGAAAATTTTCTCTTCATCGCTATTTTTTGCGCTTAAACTGCCATCAAAAAAGTCATCTATCTCTTCATAGTTAAATCTTCTTTTTGAATGTATAATTGCTTCATAGACTTTTGATTTTGTAACTTCAAGCGAGTCTATATTTAACTCCATTTCAAAAACATAAGAGAGCCTATCGACATTTGGCTGAAGCGAGCATAGTGTTTCGCTTAGTTCTCTAGGAAGCATTGGGATTGAGCGGTGAGGAAGGTAGATTGAAAAACTTCTATAGATTGCTTCATTGTCAATTGCGCCAAATGGGGTAACATATTCGCTTACATCGGCAATAGCCACATAAAGAGTGGTTTTCTCATCATCCCAATAGATGGCATCGTCAAAATCTTTGGCGGTAACCGGGTCTATCGTGCAAAACGGCAAGCCTCTTAAATCAACCCTTGATGGATACTTTTTACTATCTACGGGCTTAAAAGATTTTGCCGCTTCTAAAACTTCTTGGCTAAACTCATCATGTTTGTTAAATTGCGCAAGAACAATTTTTTCATCAACAAGCGGGTCGGCTATATTGCCTAATTTTTCCATAATCGTAAAAGTTTGATTGTCTATTTTAAAGACATCTCCCTCATCATAGCTTTGTAGTTCTGCTTCGGTAGTCTCAACACCGCTAGGATAGTCTGTTTTTAGATCAACTAAAAATTTTTTACCATCTTTTACGATAATATAAGCCACCCCGTAAGTCTGCGCACGCCCTACAATCTCAATAACTCTAGCACTAGGAGCGCCTCTTTTGCCAAGAAGGCGTTGTGCTATGATGAGGTCACCCTCTTTTGCTCTACTTGCGTCTATGTCTTCTATAAAAAGATCTTTGACATATTCGCCTATAACACTTAGGTAAGCCGTATTTTGTTGTACTAGGCCGAGTGTACCTGCGCGGTATTTTGAGTTAAATTTATATATATTGTCTTTTTTGGTTATGTACTCTTTTGCTAAAAAGTCATCTACGCACTTTTGTTCTGATGGCAAAATGTCTTGCTCACTAAGACCGTGAGTGAGTCTAATAAGAAGTGATTTCATGACTATTTAGAGAGCATTTTGCAATGCTTTCTCAAAGCTCTCCATATCAAGCCCGTATTTTATAACTAGCTCTTTTGCAGTTGCTATGCTCTCTTGTGAAATTGTTCCGTTTATGAGCACTACGGCTCTTGCAACTTGTAAAATTTTTGCGCAAAGTTGAATTTCGTCTTGTGCATTTTGAGGGTTGTTGCAATAACGAATAGTATCAACTAGCCCCTGTTCAAATTTCCAGTGTTCAAAGATAGATGCGCTTACCTCCGGAGTATCGACGCCTGCAAGTTCTTTTTCTGCTTTTTGGGCATCCATTGCTGAGCCAAGCAACTCTTTGAATTTTTCTTGAGTGTTATCTGCTATGATTTGCTGTGCTATTAGTACTTTGCCTATTTCGACTAAAAAGGCTGCCGGTGACAAAACTCCAAGCAATTTTGGGTTACTTTTAAGACACCATGCGGTTACAATGGCATGTTGTTTTTTTGATAGAGTGGAAAAAGCATCTGCATTTATGCCATAAGGAGACAAATCAAGTGCAAAACTTTTTTTTACTATGCTAGCAAGTGCAAATCCTCTTACGGTACCCATGCCAAAAAGTCCTACTGCTTGAGAAATTGAGTTTATTTCACGACTAAAACCGTAAAGCGGTGAGTTTGCAGCTTTTAATATATCTGCCGTCAATAATGGGTCTTTCTCAAGTATTTTTACCATATCGTTAAAACTACTGTCCGGATCTTGGTAAACAGCCTCAATTTGCATTGCCGACTCAGGAAGCGGCGGAAGTTGTTTGATTTTTTTGAGTAAATCCTCAGTCATTTCTTTTCTCTCTTTATATGGTGGTTTCAGAAGTACCCTTGTGTAAATTCACTGTTTATAATACTACAAATTAATTCATAAAAGGCTACTGAATGTTTACGAAGAGCTGATATTATTTTCAAAATATAACTTTAAAAAAAGAGGTAGAGTATGCAAAAAGATGCTATGTTGATTCAATTGGGGTATGTTCCAAACGATGCACTTCTGGACCAGCTTCAAAAAATAGAAGAGAATACCGCAGGTTATGATAAGATACAAAAGCACATCATGGATTTGCACAATCACTTAAAAGTGGATGGAGCATATGTTGCGCTTTCAAACTCAAATGACTATTTTAAGATAAAGGTTGATTCTCCGAGTCAGGAATTAGCTCAAGAAGCACACGATAAGATTAAACATTTTAGCGATAAGTTTAAAGTAAAAGTAGATAAGCTGAAAAATAAAGAGACATACTATATCATCGGGTTTGATAGTTAGGTATTTTATAGTTTGCAAGAGCCTATAACAAAAGAAGGGTATGACCTATTAACAAAAGAGTTCAAGTTTTTACTTGAAGTAGAGAAGCCAAAGGCAGCGCATGAAAAGCTTGTTGCTGCCGCACTGGGCGATAGAAGCGAAAATGCAGATTATCAAGCTGCCAAAGAGAAATTGCGTCACATAGACAAGAGGCTTTTTTATCTAAATTCGGTACTCCAAAAAGCACAAATTATAGACCCGTCCCTCTCTTTGCATGAAAGGGTAAGTTTTGGAAGCAGCGTAAGGCTTTTGGATATAAATTGTGATGAAGAGGTTGTTTATACTATTTGCGGTATCACCGAAGCCGAACCGCATAACAATCTCATCAGCGTACATGCACCACTGGCGCGTGCAATGATAGGGAAGAGGGCAAATGAAGAGTTTACTCTCTTTTTGCCAAGCGGTAAAAAAGAGTATGAAATAGTTGAAATTTTTTATGTAAATATTTTTTCGCTTAAAAAAAATATCAGAAGCGAAGCAGATTTTTCATTTCATTAAAAATCTTTTTACTTCACATAGGGTATAATCTGCATTTAAAAACCAAATTTTCAGGATTCAAAATTGAGCCAGCAACAACTTCAAAATATAGAAAAAGTACTTAAATCGCACAAGCTTTCAAGCGAGGATTATGCACATATAAAAAAGATTTTAGGTCGTGAGCCAAATCTAATCGAGATAGGGATTTTTTCAGCTATGTGGAGTGAGCACTGCAGTTACAAATCTTCAAAAGTACATCTACGAGGCTTTCCGACAAAAGCTCCGTGGGTTATTCAAGGTCCGGGAGAAAATGCGGGAGTTATAGATATCGGTGGGGGATATGCTGCCGTTTTTAAGATGGAATCACACAATCACCCGAGTTTTATAGAGCCTTATCAGGGGGCTGCAACCGGTGTCGGCGGAATTATGCGAGATGTTTTTACTATGGGCGCTAGACCTATTGCAAATCTCAATGCTCTAAGATTTGGAAATGTTTTAAATGACGATAAAGTTTCTGCTCATCAAAGATATCTTGTTCGTGGCGTAGTTGAAGGAATCGGCGGTTACGGAAATTGTATGGGAGTCCCTACTATCGGCGGAGAGACAAGTTTTGACGAGTGCTATAACGGCAATATTTTAGTAAATGCTTTTACACTCGGACTTGCAAAAAGTGATGAGATATTTTACGGAAGAGCTGATGGTATAGGCAATCCTGTAATTTATGTCGGTGCAAAAACAGGTAGAGACGGATTAGGCGGAGCGGTTATGAGTTCGGACAGCTTTACGGAGGAGTCAAAATCTCTTCGTCCGACTGTTCAAGTAGGCGACCCGTTTACTGAAAAACTTCTTCTTGAGGCTTGTTTGGAGCTTTTTAAGACTGACCATGTTGTAGGTATCCAAGATATGGGTGCAGCAGGGCTTACCTCAAGCTCATTTGAGATGGCGGGAAGAAGCGGCAGCGGTATGATAATGCACCTTGACCGCGTTCCTGCGCGAGAAGAGGGTATGCAGCCGTATGATTTTATGCTCTCTGAATCCCAAGAGCGCATGCTTCTTTGTGCTAAAAAAGGCTCTGAAGCAGAAATTATCAAGATATTTGAAAAATGGGATTTGGATGCTGCCGTAATCGGCGAAGTAACAAATACAGGAAATATGGAGCTTTTCTGGCATGGAGAAAAAGTAGCAGAGATTCCGGTTGCGCCTGTTAGTGAGGAAGCACCGGTATTAAACCGTCCGATGAGTCGCCCTCAATATCTTGATAAAATAGCTAATGTTACTATAGATGATTTTGCAAAAGTGCCAAATCAAGAGGCATTTGAGAGGCTTACTAAGTCTATGGAAGTAGTTGATAAGGCATGGATATATACTCAGTATGACTCAATGGTTCAAACTAATACTATAAAAAACGGCGGTATGCTTGATGCTTCAGTTATCCGTGTAAAAGAGAACGGCAAAGCCCTCGCAATGTCGGCTGATTGTAATGTTCGCTATTGCTATATAGATCCAAAAGGCGGAGCTGCCGCTGCGGTTATAGAGTCTGGCAGAAATGTTGCTATGAGCGGTGCTAGACCTTTGGCTATAACGGATTGTTTAAACTTCGGAAATCCTGAAAATCCTGAGGTTATGTGGCAATTCGGCGAAGCTTGTTTAGGTATAAAAGAGGCTTGTAGCGAGCTAAATACTCCTGTTATCGGCGGAAATGTTTCACTTTACAATGAAACAAACGGGATTTCTGTTTTTCCTACTCCATCAGTTGCAACGGTCGGCGTAAATGATGATGCAAATAGGGTGTTGATGTCAAGTTTTCAATCAGATGGAGATGTGTTGTATCTTGTAGGAGATTCAAAAAGCGAGTTTGGCGGATCTTTATATATGAAAGAAATTTGCGGAGTAGTTGCAGGTGTATTACCTGAGATTGACTACGAGAGAGAGCTTGCTCTTTGGGAGCTTGTGATAGAAGCAAATAAAAAAGGTATTTTAGAGTGTGCTAAAGATATAAGTAGCGGCGGTGTCGCTATAGCACTTGCTAAAATGGCAGCCGTTAGCGGACTCGGATGCAGTGTTAAAATGATTGTAAATGATGAGAGAGATATTTTTGCAGAGAGTATGAGTCGTGCAATCATTGCAGTAAAACAGGATAATTGTGCTTCGTTTGAGACGATGGTAGGAACGCTTATGTGTCAAAAAATCGGAACGGTCGGCGGAGATAAAATCAAAGTTAACAATGTTGAAATGAGCATGCAACAACTTAAAGACAACTACTTCAATACATTTAAAAGAGTTATAGAGAGAGATTTATAACTCTTCCATCTTAAAAACTTCATAAGCCACTTCTTCGTAAGGGTGCGTCTTTTTTAGCACTTTGATAGCCTCTTTGATGAGGTTGTCACTGCAAATCATTTCGATTTTATATTCTTCTACAATCTCCAGTTTTTCAAGTGTGCCTATATGAGGGTTTGCTTTATTTATGGGTTTAAATTGTCCGATTCCAAGAGTCTCAAAACAGCAATACTCATAATTTTCATATCTTCCTGCACCCACAGCAAAAAGAGCCTCTTTTACTCTCTCTTTATCATCGCTTGGTACAAAAAAATTTAGTTTATACATATGAGATACCTTTTATTTTTATTTTTTTAAGTTTACCATCTTCTAATCTCAAATGAGATAAAATTCGCCAATTTATTTTGTTAGGAAATTTGGATGAAAAGAGCATTGGTAAGTGTTAGCGATAAAGCGGGAGTGGTAGATTTTTGTAAATCTTTAGTAAAAAACGGTTTTGAAATCATCTCAACGGGCGGAACATATAAGATACTTGTTGAAAACGGCATAAAAGCTATCGAGATAGATGAGGTTACAAAATTTCCAGAGTGTTTTGAGGGAAGAGTAAAGACGCTAAATCCATTCGTTCATGGCGGAATCTTGCATCGCAGAGATAAACAGTCACACTTAGAGCAAGCAAAAGAGCTAGGCGTTGAGGCAATAGACCTTGTTTGTGTAAATCTATATCCATTCAAGGCGACAATTGAGAAAACAGATGATTTTGAAGAAATCATAGAAAACATCGACATTGGCGGACCTGCCATGGTTCGTTCTGCTTCTAAAAACTTTGATAGCGTTATGATTGTCACGGATGTAAATGATTATGCAAAAGTTATAGACGCACTAGAAAATGAGAAAAACACGCTTGAGTTCCGTCGTAATCTTATGATAAAAGCGTTCGAGCATACAGCGGCGTATGACAGTATGATAGCAAACTATATGAATAAACGATTTAACGGCGGTTTTGGAGCAAAACAGTTTATAGTTGGAAACAAAGTGATGGATACCCGTTACGGTGAAAATCCTCATCAAAAAGGTGCGCTTTATGAGTTTGACAAACATTACTCAAGCAACTTTAAAACCCTAAAAGGCGAAGCGAGTTTTAACAACCTAAACGACTTAAGCGGTGCGGTAAAAATCGCCTCTGCATTTGGGAGTGATAATGCGGTTTGTATAACCAAACATGGAAATCCATGCGGTTTTGCTATCCGTGATAATTTGGTAGATGCTTATGTCGAAGCTCTAAAATGTGACCCAGTTTCAGCGTTTGGCGGTGTGGTTGCGGTGAACGGTGTAGTTACAAAAGAACTTGCACTTAAGATGAATGAAATCTTCTTAGAGGTTATCATTGCAGGGCGTTTTACGGAGGAGGCGTTAGAAGTTTTTGAGAGCAAAAAACGCATCAAACTCTTTGAAATGGGGAGCGATAAGCTTGTTCTTGCAAATGATGAGAAAGATTTTAAACATATCGACGGCGGTTTTGTCTATCAAGATGCTGACAAAGTAAACGATGATGAAGTCAAAAACGCAAAGCTTATGACTACAAGAGAAGCAACAACCCAAGAGAAAAAAGATATGGAGATAGCATACAAAGTAGCATCTCTTACAAAATCAAACTGCGTAGTTTATGTGAAAAACTCTGCCATGGTAGCAGTCGGTATGGGAATGACAAGCAGAGTTGACGCAAGCCAGTGTGCACTTAAAAAAGCAAAAGAGATGGGACTTGATGTAACGGGTGCAGCACTTGCAAGTGAAGCATTTTTCCCATTCCGTGATTCCATTGACGCTGCCGCTGCGGCAGGTGTAAAAAGCGTCATAGAACCGGGTGGAAGCATCCGTGACGATGAGGTCATAGCCGCTGCAAACGAGTACGGCATGAGCCTTTACTTCTCAGAAGTGAGACACTTTTTGCACTAAAATTTACCATGTCAAGCTTTTTTTGCTTGACACAGCTTCTCTTCTTAACTACCTTTTCATTAACCCATCTCAACTATAATTTTTCAAAAATTCTAAAAGGAGTCATAATGTTCAAAAGAGTAGGACTTTTTTTACTTACAAATATAGCCGTTATGGTAGTTATCGGCATAATTGTCAATATTTTTGGGTTAAATAGGTTTTTGCATGCCAACGGTTTGGATTTGGGTACACTGTTTGTTTATTCTCTTATAATTGGTTTTAGCGGTTCGCTTATCTCTCTTTTAATGTCAAAACAGATGGCAAAGATGGCTGTTGGGGCTAGAGTTATAACAAATCCTCTAAACTCTGAGGAGTTTTGGCTGGTTGATACCGTAGCAAGACTTTCACACAAGGCAGGTATAAAGATGCCCGAAGTTGCGATATTTGAAGATATGAGTCCAAATGCGTTTGCAACGGGTGCTTTTAAAAATGATGCTTTGGTTGCGGTGAGCCGCGGACTTCTAAAAAGTATGACCCAAAAGGAAGTTGAAGCGGTGCTAGGACATGAGATAGGGCATGTCGCAAACGGAGATATGGTAACTTTGACACTGCTCCAAGGCGTCGTAAATACTTTTGTGGTCTTTTTTGCCCGTATTATCGGCTATATGGTAGATAGAGTTATTTTGAAAAATAGAGGCGAAGGAACAGGAGTCGGTTATATGATAGCAACTGTTGCAGCTGAGATAGTTTTGGGTATTTTGGCATCTATGATAGTTATGGCATTTTCAAGATACAGAGAATATAGAGCCGATGAAGCAGGAGCAAATCTCTCAAGTACACAAAATATGATAGCCGCACTTCAAGCACTTACCCGCTCAAAAGAAGAGCCGCATCTACCTGAAGCTATCAAAGCATTTGGCATAAACGGCAAAGGTTTCGCAGCACTTTTTAGCACCCATCCATCACTTGAAGATAGAATAAATAAGCTAAGAAATATGAATTAAAGTTGATTGACATAGACTCAACTCCTATGATATAATTTTACTTAATTTATACAGGAAAAAAATAATGGGTAAATCTTTATATGAAACATTAGAAATATCGGAAAATGCAAGCGAAGCAGAGATTAAAAAAGCATATAGAAAACTTGCAAGACAGTATCATCCGGATATAAATAAAGAGAAGGGCGCAGAAGATAAGTTCAAAGAGATAAATGCCGCTTATGAGATACTAAGCGACAAAAAGAAAAAAGCGCAGTATGATGCACACGGCGACAATATGTTTGGCGGTCAAAATTTTCATGATTTTTCTCGCTCACATTCAGGAGGCGGTGCCGATTTGGATGAGATACTAAGAAGTATGTTCTCAGGCGGTGGATTTGGTGGCTTTGGCGGCGGCGGTTTTAGCAGTGGGTTTGGCGGGGGCGGCTTCGGTGGTTTCTCACAACAACAGCAGCCAAATCTTGATATTGAAACAAGTGTCACTATACCATTTAGCGTCTCAATATTGGGTGGCTCACACTCTGTCGCAGTAAATGGAGAAAGATTTGATATCAAAATACCCGCTGGTGTTAAAAATGGCGAAAAACTTCGCGTCAAAGGCAAGGGGCATGCTCAAGCAGGTCGCGCAGGAGATCTTTTTTTAAAGATAAATGTAGCATCAAACCCTGAATACACAAGAGAAGAGGACGATTTAATAAAAAAGTTTGAGGTACCGCTTTATGCAGCACTTTTCGGCGAGAAGGTAACAATTCAAACTTTGGAAAAAGAGATAACCTTAAAAATCCCGTCAAATACGAAAAATGGACAAAGATTTCGCGTAAAAGAGATGGGTGCTATGAATCGTCAAACAAAAATAAGAGGTAATCTTTATTTGGAAGCAAATATAGTTTTACCAAAAGTTGAGGAGCTAGACGAAGAGCTGGCTAGAGTAATGAGAGAAAAACTCCCTCAAAAAATATAAGGATTTTACAATGATGCATCACCAGTACGAAGAACCGGTATATCTCATAAGCATAGTTGCCAAGATACTAGATATCCATCCTCAAACCCTAAGACAGTATGAGAGAGAAAACTTAGTTATTCCCTCAAGATCAAACGGCAGGATTAGACTCTATTCGCAAAGAGATATAGATAAAATCAAGCTTATACTAAGGCTCACCCGTGATTTGGGAGTGAACTTGGCAGGAGTGGATATCATACTTAGACTAAAAGAAAATGTTGATGGAATGGAACAAGATATAATAGAGTTAAGACGAGAGGTTCAAAAAGCAAAAAGCTCTCCTCAGACAGTATCTAACGATAAAGCTCTTGTTGCGAAAAAAAGTATATACGAGATGATTATTTTTGAGAAATAATTACCTACTCTTTTAGTCGTTGTATATCCGCTCCTACCGCTTGGAGTTTTTTCTCTAGCGAGTCATAACCTCTATCTAGGTGGTATATGCGGTGAACGCTTGTTTCTCCATCTGCAACGAGTGCCGCTAAAACAAGTGCGCTGGAAGCTCTTAAGTCCGTTGCCATAACATCCGTGCCGCTTAGTTTTGTTTTGCCCTCTATGGTTGCGACATTGCCGTTTAGAGAGATATTTGCTCCCATTCTTTGAAGTTCGCTTACATGCATAAATCTATTTTCAAAGAGTCTCTCTTCTATGATAGATGTACCTTCCGCCTGAGTTGCAAGAGCTAAGAATTGAGCCTGCATATCTGTAGGAAATGCAGGATACTCTTGAGTTATGATTTTTACATGTTTTATGGTTTGCGCGGGATGGATGGTTATAGTGTTTGGCGTTATGGAAAATGTAAGCCCCATCTCTTCTAGTTTCGCTATTACCGCACCTAGATGTTTTGCGTTTACATCCTCAAGTGTGAGTTCCGACTTCGTAATCGCCGCAGCACAAAGGTAAGTTCCCGCTTCGATCCTGTCGGGTATAACGCTAAAGTCTTTTATGTCTAAAAGATTGCCGTTTGTTCCGTAAACGGTTAAAACGGCAGTTCCTATACCTTCTATTTTGACACCGTTTGCATTTAAAATCTCACAAAGTTGTACTACTTCAGGTTCTCTTGCAGCATTTATGATTGTAGTTGAACCTTGTGCCAAAGCTGCCGCCATAACGATATTTGCAGTGCCGGTTACGGTGATCTTATCGAAGATAATTTCACATCCCTTGAGCCCCTTTGGCGCAGTTGCATGGATATAACCTGCTTCTATGTTGATAACTGCTCCCATATGCTCAAGTGCCTTTAGATGCAGATCTACTGGTCGCTGCCCAATAGCGCAGCCTCCGGGAAGTGATACTTCACAGTGCCCAAATCTAGCAAGTATAGGACCTAAAACAAGGATAGAAGCACGCATTGTTCTTACTATGTCGTAAGTTGCTTTTGTTTCGTGTAGCGTTGTTGTGTCGATTGTAGCACTATTATTTGATAAATCTGTATTACATAAAGCTCCGAGGTTTGAGAGAAGTTTAAGAAGAGTTTTTATATCTGCAACATTCGGAAGATTGTTTATCGTTACACTGTTTTTTGCAAGTATAGTCATAGCAATAAGAGGCAGTGAAGCGTTTTTTGCACCGGAAATTTTTATCTTACCTTTTAACGAAGAGGCTTTTTTTATTTTTAAGTAGTCCATAATTTTCTTTTTTGTCTAATTATATCTAAAATAATCTAGCATTTTGATATAATTTAATATCAGAACAGAGGAAAAGATATGAGCTCGGCTTTAGATAGGTTAAAAAGCATTACAAATAAAATTTCAAGTTATGAACGCGCTCGTAAAGAGAATTTAGCTATCTTAGAAGGGCTATACAAAGAGCTTGGCATTGACCAAAAAGTGTCTTTATTTAGTGATCTTTTTTCTTTTAAAGCCATAAATTTATCTGGGGCATCTTTGCTTAGCGAGAGCTTAGGAGAGATAAAAGAGGGAAAATATCTCCAAGTTTTGGCTATCGGGTATGACAAGGAAGCTGTTATAAAGAGTAAAAATATATCTTTAGGGTATTTTGGAAAAGTGCAAAGCGTGGATAAGATGCTTAAGGATAAGGTTGTCGAGTTTGTAATTCGCTTTAGGTTTGAGAAGAGTTTTATGGCGCTTGAACACTATTATACAATGCTTGATAAGTTTGAAAAGAGTGAGTAAGTTTTTCTTTTTTTTGTGGCTTAGATGGGCTATTCGTGTAACAATCGGGAGTCTTTTATTTGCAGGCTTATTTACTTTTTTTGCAATTCTTTTTATCTATGTAATGCAAGAAATGCCTGAGCTAAACGAACAGATATATAAAGCTCTTGGAGATATTTTTAAATTTTATTTTCCTATTATTTGGAGTGTTTTACTTCTTATTACACTCTTTAGGGAGTTAAAAAATATTTTTAATAGATGCATTAATGGGTATAAATTAGAGCTTTTGAGATGTAAAACTCAAGAAGTAGTTATGGGGATAGGTTATAGAGATTTGCTTAGAGTCTGGAGAAAATGGTTGATGTTTAATGTGTGGCTTATAGCAGTATTTGTTATTTTTGTACAAGTAGCTATTACTCTTTTTGTGGGCTCAAAAAGTCTATTTTCATGGTTTGATATTTACACTCTTTTTGGTGCAATTTTATTAAGCGGGTATTTATCGCTATTTATTATGAGTTCAAAGTGTAAAAACATAAAGATTTCCAGATGCTGATATTTTTAGATTTAGAAACGACAGGGCTAGAGAGTAGTGATAAAATCTGCTCTATTGCCGTAATATGCAAAGATGAAAATCAAACTTTGTTTGAGTATGAGCTAGTGAATGATGGTAAAAAGATTTCACCAAAAGCATCAAGTATAAACCATATAACCAATGATATGATAAAAGATAAAAGACCTTTTAAAGAGAGCAAAATATTTGCCATTTTAGAGAAATATAATGATAAAAATACAATTTTGGTAACACATAATGTAAAATTTGATCTTAAAATGCTTTCTTCATCAGGGCTGCAATGGCATGGAAAATTTATAGATATCCTTAGATGCACAAAACATCTTATTCCGGAGTGTGAAACATTCTCTTTGCAGTTTTTGCGTTATGAGTTGAAACTTTACAAAAAAGAGTCTAATGAGGCATGGAACAGTTTTGGGCTCAAAGAAGTTATAGCTCATAGTGCCGTAGGTGATGTAGTGGTATTAAAACTGCTTTATGAGTATCTTTTGGAGTTATCTACGAAAGAGAGGCTCTTAGAACTTAGTTTGCAAAATGTGTTGATTGAAAAATTTGAATTTGGTAAATACAGCGGCAGGTATATTGAGGAGATAAGTATGTATGATAGAGGTTATTTAGAATGGATGCAAAAAAATATAACCGATATGGATGATGATTTGATTTATACCATAAATAGATATTTAAAAAAATAGGAGATATTAATGAGAGTAGCAGTTGAGTGTAAGTCTCCTTTATTGCAAAAGTCTTTAGAGCTTTTTTTGGGCAAACATTTATGTTCTATAAAGCATTGTGACATTGTATTAAGAGATACAAAGTGTATAGATGAAGAGAAGTGTTTTTATATATCAAGAGAGAGTGATGCAGACTTGGTTAAGCCTTTTTCAAAATCACAGCTTATCTTGGCGTTAGAGAAAAAATACAAGAGTTTAGGCAAAAAGAGCATAGAGTCAAACTATGAGATGGATGATGATATGGATTTTGAGATACTAGAGAGAAGGATAGAATCTTTAACAAGAGAGTATCAGTCAAATATCATAAAAGCGATACGGGCATTTTATGAAAGATAAACCGATTGTAAAAAAGATTATAGGCGGAAAGTACAAGAACAGAGTCATAAAACTTCCGTCAAAAGAGACTACAAGAAGCTCAAAAGCGATAGTTTTAGAGTCATTTTTTAATACTATTCAGTTTGATATTGTCGATGCAATATTTATAGAACTATTTTCAGGCAGCGGCTCTATAGGGTTAGAAGCACTAAGCCGCGGTGCAAAAAAAATTATATTTATGGAACAAGACAGAGATGCATTGGCTGTTTTAAGAGAAAATATAAAGCAGACAGATGCAGCTGCTTGCGAGGTTGTAAGCGGCGATACTTTTGCAAACATAAAAAGTGTGTCGAATATATTGCAAAAAAGAGGTGAAAAGGGCTATTTTTACATAGATCCGCCTTTTAGCATAAGAGAGGGCATGGATGATATTTACGACAAGATGCTCTCTTTGATAGCATCGCTTCCCAAAGAAGCAGTAGAGCTTATTATTATTGAACATATGAGTTCTTTACAGATACCTCAAAACATAGGCAAGTTCCAACTCATTAAGAGCAAAAAATTCGGGAATACATCGTTAAGCTACTTGAAGCCTGAATAATTATGGAATAAAAATTGCTTTTTTTGGCTAATTGAAGGATTAGTTATGAAAAAGTTTATGCTGTTTCTATTTGTTTGCGTGACTTCCGTATATGCGACAAAGGTAAATGATGTAGCTAATGTTGTCGGTGTTAGAGATAATCATCTCATAGGTTACTCTTTGGTTGTAGGTCTTAAAAAAACCGGAGACGGGACAACTTCAAAGTTCACACTCCAGTCAATAGCAAATATGTTAAAGGCTATGAATATAGATATGCAGCCAAGCGATATAAAGTCAAAGAATGTTGCTGCAGTCGTTGTTACTGCCGAACTTGCTCCTTTTGCAAAACAGGGTGATAAGATAGATATAACCGTATCTTCCATAGGGGATGCAACTTCTCTTGAGGGTGGCACTCTTTTGATGACTCCGCTTAAAGGAGTCGATGGTAAGATTTATGCTTTGGCTCAGGGTGCTATCAGTATAGGCGGCAGAAATACAAAAGGCGCAGGGGTGGAGTCTCATCCAACCGCGGGTGTTATTTATAGCGGTGCTCTTGTTGAGAGGGAAATAGGCATAGACCTATATAATCAAGAGTATGCAACACTCTCTTTAAAAGAGGATAATTTCAAAAATAGCGTCACTATCCAAAATAGTCTTAATGAATTTTATGCTTCGCAAGTTGCAGTTGCGGTTGACTCTAGAACGGTCAAGCTAAAAAAACCAAAAAATAAAAGTATGATAGAGTTTTTGGCTGAGGTTCAAGAAGTTGATATAGCTTTTGCTATAGAAAATAGAATTGTCATAAATGAGAGAACTGGTACTATTGTCTCAGGGGTGTCCATTCCTATTAAGCCCATTGTTATGACACATGGAGATATAACTATTAAAATCAATGAACAAGGTGTCGTGGATAAACCAGCAGGTGCCGTAGTCGTTGATGAGAATATGGTTATAGGGCTTAACCAAAATGAACTATATACAAAAGAGGGTACGACAACTGTTGCAAATCTTGTTCGCTCTTTGCAAAAACTCGGAGCAACACCAAAAGATATAATAGCTATTTTAGAAGCCATGAAAAGTGCAGGAAGTATCTCCGCAGAGTTAAAGTTGATATGATGCAAAGTATGAATTCTATAACCCTTCAGGCTCAGATGTTGGCAAATCAAAGTGCATTGCCGAGCATAGATGAAAAGACGGATAATGTAAAACTCAAAGAACAAACGGATGCCTTTGAGTCTATCATACTAAAAATGCTTATGGATAGCGCAATGCAAAATGAGAAAAATATATTTTCGGCTCAAAATGATCCAGGGGATAAAATATATAAGTCTATGTATAGAGAAGAACTTGCAAAAGCAAGTGCGGGAAGTTTTGGATTTTCCGAGATGCTTTATAACTATTTGAGTCAGAGAGTTTAAATATTTTTTGATTATGTCGATATTATGGTATCAAAATAGTCTATAAAAGAGACAAAAGGAAAGTAGTTATGATTTCTCAAGTTGGAAGTTCAAATATACGAAGCGCTTACCAAAATGGCGTTGGTCAAAATAAGGAAGCTTCACAAAAATCTGAAACGGTTGTTTCAAGGCAGGGTGATAAAAGCAGGGTTGAAGAGATAAAAGAGGCTCTTGAATCCGGAGAATACAAAGTAAATTTACAAGCACTCTCAGAGAAAATTGCTGCGGAGTTGTTGTAATTTTCATTTAAAACAACAAGGATTATAGTATGTTATCGTATCATTTACAGGGTGCTCTAAACGATTTAAGAGATTTGATCAAAATTACGGAATCTGATGTAGAAGATATAAAAGTAGCAAGACATGATCCTCAGTTTGAAAGATTAAAACTTAAAGAGGAGAAACTAAAGAGTTTCGAATCTAAAAAAGCAATGATTGATTATGAAATAGCTTCTTTAATGAAGTCAAATCCAAATACAGAACTGCTAAAGCTTTTGGATGAAGAGCAACATAGATATTTAGACGAATTGAAAGAGGAACTATCAAAGCTAAAAGAGGCAAATCGAAGATATGCGAGAATGGTTTTGGCCGTTAGCAGTCTATATAACTCTTTTTTAGAGAGTGTTGTTCCTACAGAGATGCAGGGTTACAATAAAGTTGTATCTAAAGATTCTGCGATTTTGCAGGTAAGGGTTTGATATGAGTTCAATATTTAATTCCTTAAGAATAGGTTATAGCGGTCTTAATGCTGCCCAAGTAGGAGTGGAGACTACAAGCCACAATATAGCAAATGCCGAGAGTGAGGGCTATACAAGACAAAGAGTCGTAACGGCGGCTGCAACGCCTATATATTCGGCTCAAGGTAATATAGGAAACGGAACTCAGATTACGGATATATCAAGAATTTTTGATAATTTCGTCTTTGATAGATATACACAAATTTCATCCGATAAAGAGTATTCGGATTTTATGCGCTCTACACTTGAGGAACTCTCAACATATTTTCCTGAGATAGACGGAGTCGGCATTAAAGCCGATTTGCAAGAGTACTACAATATGTGGCAGACATATGCAGACAATCCGGATAGCGATGCAATAAAATTAGCACTTGCAAAACAGACAGAAATACTTTCAGAGAGTATAAAATCAACCCAAAAAAGAGTAGTTGACCTTCAGCAAAGCGTAAATAATCAGCTGGAATCAAATGTTAATGAAGTAAACATATTGGCAAAAGAGCTCGCAGATATTAATGCTTCTATAGGAGTTGCAGAAGCCGGTGGTGCATATACCGCAAATGACTTAAGAGATAGAAGAAATGCTATTGAGCTTGATTTGGCAAAACTAATCGGTGCAGAATCAAGTTATGGACAGATTGAGTCAAACATAAATGTCAGTAGCTCCTCAAATGAGGGGTTTGAGAGTTATACTTTAAGCGTAAATGGTTTTAATATTGTGGATGGTTCCTCTTTCCACCCTATACACATATCTAACGAAAATAATTCAAGTGGGTTTTATGAGCTCTCGTATGAGCGACAAGACGGTGTTTTAATACCGATGGGAGAGAGAATAAACGGCGGTAGAATAGGAGCTATTTTAGACTTAAGAGGCGATAAGTTAGATAATACTCTAGGAACACCGACGAATGGTACTATTCAAAAAGTAATAGACCAAATTGATGCTTTTGCAACAACGCTTATTGAATCAACAAATAATATATATGCTTCAAGTGCTACAACAAAGATGGAGTCAAATAAAATCGATATGAATCCTACGACTGATATCGTCAATTCGCCCTTAAATATCAAAAAAGGCACATTTGACTTTGTGGTTTATGACATTGACGGCAATATTACGGCAAGAAGAACAATTACAATCGATGAACAGACTACGATGACGGGTGTGTCAGGCTCAAACTCCATACAAGGCCAGATGGAAGCGCAAATTGATGATAACGGCGATGGCAATGCTACGAATGATATAGATAATTTTATAAGTTTTAATTGGGCTTCCTACCCTGATGGCACAAGCGGAATGGAGCTTACAATGGATTCGGCTTATTCTGCAAAAGGGTATAGTTTTGCGATACAAGACAATTTAGTGGATGAAAAATTTGGGTCTGGAACAAATTTTGCAGGTGCGTTGGGGTTGAATAGATTTTTTGACGGTAGCAGTGCCAAAGATATTGATCTTAACTTCAAGCTAAGAGATAACCCGACAAATATAGCCGCAGGAGTTACATCTATATCCGGAGATAACAGACTCTCTATGAGTATGATTCAGCAACAGTTTGAGGTTTATGATTTTGATATAGGAAATGTTACCTATAATTCAACTATATATGGAATGTTTGATGTTATAGCCACAGATGTAGGGGTCTCTACAAATGAGGCAATTCTTTCAAATGAAACTATAACTGCAAAATATAATGCTACTGAACTTGAGTACTCTTCCGTCTCAAAAGTAAGCATAGATGAAGAGCTTACAAATCTGATCAAATATCAAACATCTTACGGGGCTGCTTCTAAGGTTATAACTACAATAGATCAAATGATGCAGACCCTTCTTGGGATAAAACAGTAGTAAAAATGCCGAAATTTAGTATTTTTATACTTCTCTTTATTGCTGTTTTTACATTTTTTGGCTCATTTTTTTATAGTGTAGATGCATATGCACTAAATAGCAATGCTATTTTGCTTCCTCCATCAAGCATAAATCTGCTTGGTACAGACAGGCTTGGCAGAGATTTGCTTGCAAGGTTGATTGAAGGCGGGAAGGTTTCACTTTTTATTGGAGTCGGAAGTGCTTTTATTGCATCTTTTATAGGGCTTATATTTGGTACTATTGCCGGATATTTTCGAGGCACTATCGATAGAATGTTCGTAGTTGTGGTCGATCTTTTTTTGACATTTCCTACATTTTTTCTTCTCTTGGCGCTTGTGAGCTATGTAAATGCTTCTTCTTTTGCCCTTATTGTCATAATCTCTATTACGGGCTGGATGACGACCGCAAGACTTGTTCGTTCCGAGAGTTTTAAAATAACGACACAGCCTTATATCAAAATACTAAATATTGCAAAAATTAATAAAATAAAAATTTTGTTTAAATACTACGCCCCTCTTTTGGCGCCAATTTACTTTGTAAGTTTTACATTTGGCGTTGGAGGGGCAATTTTGGCAGAATCTGGACTTAGCTTCTTAGGGCTTGGTATAGTACCTCCGCAGATGAGTTGGGGGACTATTTTAAGTGATGGAAAAGAGGTTATTGAAATTGCTTGGTGGATTAGTTTTTTTCCGGGACTTATGATATTTTTGGTTACTTTTTCACTTATAAATATCTCAAATTATCTACAACAACTAACAAATAAAAAGCAAATTCAATAAAGATTGTTCTTAAAGTGAAACAAAAGAGCAAAGTTGCTAAAATGGCATATATGCATTTAGGATAAATTATGATTTTAATGATTGATAATTATGATAGTTTTACTTACAATATAGTTCAGTATTGCAGAGAGTTGGGAGCTGACCTTAAAATTATTAGAAATGATGAAATGAGCATTGAAGAGATAGAAGCTCTGCATCCTGAAAAAATTATAATTTCTCCTGGTCCTGCAACGCCCGATGATGCAGGTATTACGCTAAAAGTTATAGAACATTTTAAAGATAAAGTACCTATCTTAGGTATATGTCTAGGACATCAAAGTATCGCTCAAGTATTTGGCGGTGATGTTGTAAGAGCGAAAAATATGATGCACGGAAAAACATCAAAAATGATAAGAACGACTGATTGTGAGATATTTAAAGATATTCCAAAAGAGTTTATAGCAACTAGATACCACTCTTTGATAGTCGATAAAAATACTCTTCCTTCCACCATCGAACCGACTGCATATAGCGCGGATGACAACGAGATAATGGCGCTTAAGATTAAAGATAAAGATATTTACGGCGTACAGTTTCACCCTGAGTCCATTATGAGCCAGTATGGGCATGAGATGATAGGAAATTTTTTAAAATTATGAGCAGTAGAATCATCCTATTCTCTATGTTGGGGTTGGATGCACTTGTTCTTATTCTTCAGATAAATCAACTCTCTATCTCCTACGACGAAGCCTCTCTTTTTTTTGGAGAGTTCTCCCTTTTGCAGTTGCTTGTTAAATTTTTTGTTTTTTTATTTGGGCAAAATGATTTTGCACTAAGATTGCCAATGATATGTATGCACATAGCGAGTGCATTGCTTTTATATAAAATATCGCAAAATTATCTAAAACTTCAGCGAAATAGGCTTTGGCTGCTACTTTTTTTTATTCTCTTACCTGGGATTATAAGTTCTGCAATCATAGTAAATAGCGCAGGCTTGATGATTTTTGGACTTTTACTATTTGTTTATATTTACCAAAACTTTGCATTAAAGTATAGTTATATTGTCCTTTTTTTGTTAATGCTATCAGAGGGCAATTTTCTTTTTCTTTTTGTATCGCTTGCAATTTTTTCACTCTATGCAAAAAATAGAAATTTTTTGATTTTAAACATTTTTTTATTTGCTGTTTCGCTTTTCCTATACGGCATAGATACGCACGGCTCTCCCAAGGGTTATTTTTTAGACTCTATAGGTCTTTATGCAGCTATATTTACGCCGATTGTTTTTGTGTATATGGTTTATGCTTTGTATAGAAAATTTTTAACAAGAGATATAGATATCTTATGGTTTATAGCTACCGTTACATTTATCATCTCTTTGGCACTATCTTTTAGGCAACGAGTTGGTATTGAGTATTTTGCGCCGTATTTGGTATTGGCACTTCCGTTGATGGCGCAAGTTTTTGAACACTCCTATAGAGTAAGATTAAGTATATTTAGAAAAAGATATAAATTTATTTTTATTATATCGCTGATTTTTTTGGTAGCAAATAGTGCCTTAGTCTTTTTTAATAAATATTTGTATCTTTTTATAGATGAGCCAAAAAAACATTTTTCATATAAAATGCATATTGCCAAAGAACTCTCGAGTGCTCTAAAAAAAGAGGGTATTAATTGTATTAAAGCAGATTCAAAAATGTCAAAAAGGTTGCAGTTTTATGGTGTAACAAAATGCAACACTTATAAATTAGAGGAAAATAAACGGAGTGATGAAACATTAGTAAATGTAACTATTAGTTACAGAAATAAAATTATTTATTTTGCCAATGTAACCAAAGGGAACAATTTGTAAATCATATTTACACATATGCTTTATAAATAGCGGTAGTTTGTTTTAGATGTGATAAAATTTTGCAAATATTAAAAATAGGGAGTTGCAATGGCTCAAAAAGCGATTAGAGAGTATGACGCTAAGTCAATCCTAGCAAAACATTGGAATAAATACTTTCCAAATTTCACATATGCATATGAAACGGTTATGGTTCAAAACGGATCGGAACTAAAAGAAGCTGCAAAAACAAAAGCATGGTTAAATGAAAAAACATTGGTTGCTAAACCGGATATGCTTTTTGGTAAAAGAGGTAAGAACGGGTTGGTTTTGTTTAGAGACCAAAAACCTGGAGATGTTTCTTTATCTAAAGCTTCATCATGGATTGATGAAAAATCAAGTTCAAAACAGTCTGTTTATTTCTCTTTTGAGGGAGACACTCCTCATGGTGAAGCAAAAACAGATTTTTTAACGCATTTTATAGTTGAGCCGTTTACTCCGCACTCTCAAGAAGAAGAGTACTACATCTCTGCGACATGTGTCGGTGATGATGATGTGCTTTATATGTCTGCTGAGGGTGGTATGGAAGTTGAAGAGAATTGGGATAAGGTTATAGAGGTTGCTTTCCCAATCACTGCAACAGAAGAAGAAATAGCAGCTAAAATCAGAGCAAATATCCCAAAAGATGTAGCTGCTAAAGATAAAGAAGCATTTGCAGAGTTTGCAATAGGCTTTTTTAAGGCTTACAGAGAGTTAAATTTTGCATATCTTGAGATAAATCCATTCGTTATGCAAGGCAATAAAATAGAGCTTTTAGATATGGTCGCAAAACTTGATGACACTGCAGGATTTATGATGAGAGAGCAGTGGGGAGATGTCGAGTACCCTACTTCATTTGGTATGGAAGAGAAATCTCCGGAAGTTTTAGCTATTGAAGAAGCGGATGCAAAAAGCGGTGCTTCTCTAAAGCTTACTATTTTAAAGCCGGAAGCTAGAATCTGGACTATGGTTGCAGGCGGTGGAGCTTCGGTTGTTTACGCTGACACTATTGCTGATCTTGCGGGCATAAATGACCTTGCAAACTACGGTGAGTATAGCGGTGGTCCGACAACAGGCGAGACCCAGTTTTATGCAGAAACTATACTAGATCTTATGACAAGAGCTAAAGATGCAGAGGGTAGAGAAAAAGTGCTTATCATCGGTGGAGCTATTGCAAACTTTACAGATGTTGCAAAAACCTTTACGGGTATTATCAATGCATTTGAGAGATACGCGCAAAAAATGAAAGATGTAGGCATCAAGATTTATGTTCGTCGCGGTGGACCAAACTATGAAAAAGGTCTCAAAGATATTAAAGAGGCGGCAGATAGACTTGGGCTTTGGATAGATGTATATGGACCTGAAACACATGTTACTGACATTGTTAGAATGGCAGTGGGAAGATAAGGAGATAAAATGACACAATTATTTACAAAAGAGACTCAAGCTATTTTTTGGAACAACAATGCAAGCGCAATCCAAAGAATGTTAGATTATGATTATACAATCAATAGAAAAACTCCTTCGGTTGCAGCAATAGTTGCTCCTACTGCCGATAGTAAATTTCAGAAGTTTTTTTGGGGTGGCGATGAGATTATGATAAATCTCTACAAAACAACTGCCGATGCAAAAAAAGCTCATCCAAATGCCGATGTTTTACTAAACTTCGCATCTTTTAGAACAGCATATGATGTTACTATGGAAGCTCTAAATATGGGCGGTTTTAGAGTTATCATGATTACTGCCGAGGGTATTCCAGAGAGACTTGCGCGCAAAATGAATGCAACGGCAAGAGCTCAAAATGTAACAGTTATCGGACCTGCAACAGTCGGCGGTATCTCTCCGGGAGCGTTTAAAATTGCAAATGTCGGCGGAACTATTGAGAACATTGTTAGCTCAAAGCTTCATCGTGCGGGCTCATGCGGGCTTGTAACTCGCTCAGGTGGTCTATTTAATGAACTCTCAAATATTATTGCTATCAATGCAGACGGTATTGCAGAGGGTGTTGCAATAGGTGGAGATAGATTTGTCGGTTCTGTTTTCATAGATAACCTTCTTCGTATGCAAGACAATCCTGAAGTAAAATATATGCTTCTTTTGGGCGAAGTAGGCGGTATTGAAGAATATAAAGTAATTGATGCGGTAAAAAGCGGAAGAATTACCAAACCAATTATTGCATGGTGTATCGGAACAATTGCAAAATACTATGACAGCGGTGTTCAATTTGGTCACGCAGGCGCGTCTGCAAACGCAGAGAGGGAAACTGCTGCTGCAAAAAATACAGCAATGGCAGAAGTGGGTATTTATGTTCCTGAGTCATTTAA
>JAUPKZ010000119.1 GCA_030837195.1 Campylobacterota bacterium | reverse complement strand
TTTAACAAGTGAAGTTTTCCCAAATCTTCTTGGAGCTTTTATCATCACATGTTGATTGTTTTGTAAATAAGCTTTAAATATTGGAAGATGTTTTTTTCTGCAAAAAACGGTTCAAATCGGACACTAATGTCGGTTTGATTCGGACAGTGGTGTCGGTTCTAATCGGACAGTGATGTCGGGAATGATTCGGACACTTTGGAGTAAAAATCGACACTTAAGTTTCATTTAATTAAACGAAACTGAGGAGATGTTTTCTCAATTTTAATAAACTCTTTGTAGATTATTTTACAAGGGTTTGAAATGAGGAAAGTATCAATGAAACAAGTTCGTGATGTGTTAAGACTTCATAGTGTTATGAATCTCTCACTACGAAGAATAGAAGGTGCAACAGGAGTGGCTAAAAGCACCATTTCTGACTACATCAAAAGATTTAAAGCGTCACAATTGGATATTGAACAGATCAATGTAATCGATGACGATGCATTGCGTTTAAAACTCTTCGCAGAACAGATAACGGATGTTGGCTCAAATAGAGCCATACCCGATATGAGTTTCATTCACAAAGAGATGAAACTTCGTAAAAAGACAAAAGTTACTCTCCAGCTGCTGTGGGAGGAGTACAAAGAGTCCAATCCCAATGGATACAGCTATACTCAATTTCGCTTCTATTATCGTAAATACAAGCAGATGCTAAATCCTTCAATGAGGCAAACCCATCTAGCAGGAGAGAAGCTGTTTGTGGATTACAGTGGGCTTACTATGCCCATTTATGATCAAAGAACCGGTGAAGTACACAAGGCGCAAATATTTGTAGCGGTACTTGGTGCCAGCGGATACACATTTGTACATGCTACGCACTCTCAAACACAGGAAGATTTTATCTACTCCCATGTGATGTGCTATAACTTCTTTGGCGGAGTACCGCGCGTTGTAGTTCCTGATAATTTAAAAAGTGCCATCATAAGCAATAATAAAAACGGTATCGTTATCAATGAAAGCTACGCTGACCTTAACAGACACTACTGCGTTGCCATAGAGCCTGCCCGCCCTTACAAGCCCAAGGATAAACCCAAAGCAGAACAAGGTGTACAAGCAATTCAGAGATATATCCTTGCAAGGTTTCGTCATCATAAATTTTTTAGCGTTGATGAGCTTAATGATGCACTCTCTCCTTTGCTTGATAGATACAACAACAAGATTGTAAAACACTTGCAAAAAAGCAGATTTGAACTCTTTAAAGAGATAGACCAGCCTTATCTAAGCCCACTTCCGATGAATAGCTATGTTTATAAGCAGTTTAAAATCGCAAGAGTAAATCAAGATTATCATGTAACCCTTGAAAAATGCAACTACTCCGTACCATTCAAATACATCAAAGAAGAGGTAGAGCTGCGATACTCCACTCAGAGTGTCTCAATCTATCATAAGCATAAACTCATCGCCACTCATCCAAGACTAAGACGCATTGGAGATACTTCAACACTGAGTGAACATATGCCCTCATCACATCAATATGTAAATGAGAAGATGAATCCGCAGAGACTTCGCTCATGGGCAAAAAACATCGGTGAGTTTAGTAGCGTGTTTGTAGAAGATGCATTTGACGCTGTTGAACACAAACCAAATGCATATAGAAAAATAGTAGCGGTACTATCCCTTGCAAAACTCTATGGCACTACTGAATTAGAGCTTGCTCTCATGTATGCAACCAAAATGGGAACCATTACGACAAAGTCCATAAAGTCAATTCTGGATAAAAAACTCTATTTGCAAAAAAGCTCAAACAACATAGTGCCTATAGGCCAATCACTCTTTAATACGCACTCCAATATCCGCGGTGCGGATGAGTACAAATAAAAAAAACACAAAGGAACCCTACACATGAACCATACACCAATCATCAATAAACTTACAGAGCTTGGATATAAAGGCTTCAAAGAGGCATATTTGCATCAGATAGAAGATATAAACTATGACTCCATGAGCTTTAACGAGAGACTCTATCAACTTCTTGATGCACAAGAGATCTCTCTTGCTAATAAGCGCATAAGCATGAATCATCGACTCTCAAAAATCAAAGACAAACAAGCCGCACTTGATGCAATAGATTATGATGTCAGAAGAAAAATCAATAAAACGCAAATACTCTCTTTAGCAACACTAGGCTTTATTAACGCCAAGCAAAATATCATCATTACAGGAAAGACGGGTACAGGCAAATCATATGTCGCTCAAGCCCTTGCAAATCGTGCCATATTTGATAGCTATAGGGTCTATTATATCAGAACACCATCTTTGCTTGAGGAGATAAGACTCTCTAGGATAGATGGTACTTATACAAATCTTTTAAAAAAATACTCAAGATTTCAACTGCTTATTCTTGACGACTTTGGCGTGAGTCCAATGCTTCATGATGATGCTACAAATCTCTTTGAGATAATAGAGGATAGAACAGAGATAAACTCAACAATCATCACTTCACAACTGCCTGTGAGTGAATGGTATAATTATCTCAACAATAACACGATTGCAGATGCTATTTTAGATAGAATCGTTCACTCTTCACACAGAGTTGAACTCAGTGGTCCATCCATGAGAAAAATGAAATCCAGCATTCAAAACAGTGCTTCTTTGGAAAAAATCGAAGAGGAATAAAAAAATCATCCGAACACTTGTGCTAAAATATTGCTACAGAAAATATCTCTTCTTCTACTGTCCGATTTAAACCGACAGAGGTGTCCGGATAGACCGTTATATGCACGCCATTATATGACCTACGTAATTATTTTTGTGTAAAACTATAAAAATAAAAGATAAGTTTTAAACCCTTACAAACTGACCATAAATCTCATCCGCATATTTTTGCGGCAATTGCACATCAGACGCATACCTTTTAAAGTTTGACACAACACTATAAATCTCATCTATAATGCGTCTATACTCTTTGATGCCATACTTTTTGGCTAACTCTTCAAGATGTTTTTTAGTTGGGTTCTTGCCTTCTCCAAGATAAGTTGTGCTGTGTTCA
>JAUPKZ010000058.1 GCA_030837195.1 Campylobacterota bacterium | reverse complement strand
AATATCTCAAGTGCTATATCATATACTTTGCCATAAAGAGCCTCTTTGCTTAGATGCAGAAGTGTTGCATAAGTGCCGCACTCATCGACAAGGCTTTCTAGCTCTTTTGCAAACTGTTCTTCATGCTCTTTTTTATTTTCGCTTATAATTTGGCTAAAATCAAGGCTCTCTCCTTTCCATATATCTTCCAAAATAGAGTTTAGTTCTATATGAAGTTCTAAGTCGTAACTTTGTGTTTTGTTGTTTGTATATGGAAGTTTAAATTTCTCTTTTATGCTAAGCAAAAGCTCTTCCGCATGAAGTGTTATCTCAACCTCTCCAAGCTCTTTAGATATGATTTTTGTTAAAATAGACTCTTTTATATTTGGATAAGAGAGTTTTGTTTTTGGAGGCGATGTTTTTAGTGAGCTTAGAACCTCATTATCGCTAAGATAGCGGTGAGGGCGGTTTAATAATTGCAAAAATGTATCTATCTCTTTTTGTTTTTTTGCAACCGCTCTTGTTTTTTCCTGAGAAATCTCTTCTATAAGCAGGGCTTCGTCCGTTTTTTGCAGATGCTCATACTCATAAGATTTTGTGTTAAGCGTTACTATTTTATGAAAACACTCCCCATATATAGAATATTTGAGCGAGGCATTAAACTCAAAAGAGTCGTCAATGTCAAAAAGACCTTCAAGCTCGTCTTCAAGCCGTCTTTTCTTTGCATCGTATCTGATATGTTCTAGCTTAGACTCAATTTTTTCTATGGTTATTTTTTTACTTCTTACATCGCCAAAAGCTTCTTTAAGCAAAGATGCTTCATCTGCACTCATATGAAGTTGCGCCAAGAGAGATTCTATCTTCTCTTCTCTGTCGATGTTTGGCTCTTTTGGAGTTATTGATTTATAGACTTTGCCCTCGTTTGCAAAAAAGTTTAAAATATCCGCACGATAGTCGCTATCTGCTTCGCTCCATATCATTCTTGCGGTTTTTATGAGCATATCTCTGTTCTCATCTATATCATAGATGCCAAGCGTAGTAAAGAGCTCGACTAGAGTCTTAGTACCGACTCTTGCAATCCCTATGTCAAAAGGATCGTCATCAAAATATTTTCGTATTTTTTGGTTTATTTTTGAATTTTTCTTATTTTTTTTTGCCATTCATTATTGTAACTAAAAGGGTTTAATAATTTCAAATAATTGTTGTTTTATCGCATATCACTTTCATTAAACAAAAAATAACCTTAAAAAATATCATTAACTAAAAGCAATAATAACTGCTAAAAGTTAAATCGGATAAAATTTCTCCGATTTAGAAATTAAGTTCTGCCTCGTAAGAGGCAAGACGAAGTGCCATAGCGGCTAGCGAAGTAAAATGGGCTTTGCTCATTTTGCGTTTTTAAAAAAATTAGAGGGTAACGCTCTCTTAACAAAAGGACAAAACAATGAAAACATTGATTTTATTAATCGCTCTTACATTAGGTGCTCTTCAAGCCGACAACATCGTAACTTACGATACAAACAGCGCTAACACGGAAGTTAGCAAACCTAACCACCCAAGCCAAGATCTCTACTAATCTTAGCTTTTCGCTCCGCCTCTTCTTAGGCGGAGTTTTTCTTCACATTAACAAACTATCTGCAACTTTATGATAATATCTAAAAATGTCTTTGGTATATGGAGATGATTTTATGAGATATATCCGTTTTTTTGATGAACTTACTATTAATGATGTAGCAATTGTCGGCGGTAAAAACGCTTCGCTTGGGGAGATGTACCAAAACCTAACCCCAAAGGGTGTAAATGTTCCAAACGGTTTTGCAACCACCAGCGAGGCTTACTGGCTGCTTTTGCAAGAAAACGGCATTAAAGATAAAATTGCTCAGGTACTGAGTGATTTGGATATAACCGATACAGATAATCTTCAAAAACGCGGTCTTGAAGTCCGTACCCTTATTTTAAAGTCACACCTTCCAAAAGCACTTGTTGATGAACTGCTTGAAGCGTATAAAATATTATCAAATCAGTATAATTCACAAAATATCGATGTAGCAGTGCGCTCATCAGGAACGGCGGAAGATTTGCCGGATGCCTCTTTTGCAGGACAGCAAGAGACTTTTTTAAATGTAAGCACAAAAGAAGAGCTTTTAGACTCTGTTTTAAAATGTTTTGCTTCACTATTTACAGACCGTGCCATAAGCTACCGTACAAGCCGCTCCTTTAGTCATTTTAAAGTTGCACTCTCAGTCGGCGTGCAAAAGATGGTCAGAAGCGACGGTGCATCAAGCGGGATAATGTTTACCATAGATACGGAAAGCGGCTCAGACAGGCTTGTTCTTATAAATTCTATTTGGGGTCTTGGCGAAAATGTAGTCGGAGGCAAGGTAAATGCGGATGAATTTTTTGTATTTAAACCGACGCTAAGAAGAGGTTTTAATCCTATTATAAAACGAATACTCGGCACTAAAAAAGAGAAGATGCTTTACGATAAAAACTCAAAAACTATAAATGTATCGACATCAAACGAAGAACAAGAGAGTTTTTCTATAAGCGATAGAGAAGTTTTGGAGCTTGCAGATAAGGCGTTGCTTATAGAAGAACATTATAAAGCTGCAATGGATATAGAGTGGGCAAAAGATGCAAACGACTCAAAGCTATATATAGTACAGGCTCGCCCTGAGACCGTGCAGAGTAAAAATAAAAATGCAGCTTCATATAAACGATACTCTCTAAAAAACCCAAAAAGCGCAAAAGTTTTGACAAAAGGGCGCGCAATAGGCGACAAGATAGGCAGTGGAAAAGTGTCTATCATAAACGATACGACGGAATTTCATCTCTTTAGAGCGGGAGATGTGTTGGTTGCAGATACTACAAACCCAGACTGGGAACCTCTTATGAAAAAAGCCTCTGCGGTTATAACAAATCGCGGAAGCAGAACTTGTCATGCGGCAATAGTAGCAAGAGAGATAGGAGTTGCGGCAATTGTCGGTTGTGTGAATGCGACAAATGTTTTAAAAAATGCTCAAAGCGTTACGGTAAGCTGTGCACAGGGAGAAGAGGGGTTTGTTTATGAGGGAGAACTTGAGTATGAAGTAAAAACAATACAGAGTAGCGAGTTAGAACCTACAAAAACTAAAATTTTTATGAATATAGCAAACCCATCGGAAGCATTTAATTTTGCAAAAATGCCAAATGACGGAGTAGGTCTTGCCAGAATGGAGTTTATCATAAATAACTACATCGATGCACATCCTATGGCGCTTGTAGATATGCACAAAGGCAAAAATGTTAAAGATGAAGATAAAATCCGCTCTTTTATGGCTCCTTATAATGATGCAAAAGAGTTTTTTATACAAAAACTAAGCGAGGGTGTAGCGATGATAGCCGCTGCTTTTTATCCAAAGCCCGTCATTGTGCGAACAAGCGATTTTAAAAGCAATGAATATAAAAATATGATAGGCGGGCTTGATTATGAACCGCATGAAGAAAACCCTATGATAGGCTTTAGAGGAGCAAGTAGATATTATGATAAAAGCTATCGAGAAGCTTTTGAATGGGAGTGCGAAGCACTAAAGAGGGTTAGAGACGATATGGGGTTAACAAATGTTAAGATTATGTTTCCCTTTGTTCGTACTCCAGATGAGGGTAAAAAAGTTATAGAGATTATAAATAAACAAGGACTGATGCAAGGTAGAAACGATTTAGAAATTTATGCGATGTGCGAGATTCCTGCAAATGTGTTGATAGCAGACGAATTTTTAGAAGTTTTTGATGGCTACTCCATAGGTTCAAATGATTTAACCCAGCTAGTTTTAGGCGTAGATAGAGAGAGCGCAAAGATATCTCACATATTTGACGAGAGAAACGGTGCAGTTAAAAAGATGCTAAAAATGGCTATAGAAGCTTGTAAGAAAAACGGCAAATACATTGGCATCTGCGGGCAAGCACCCTCAGACTATCCTGAGATAACCGAGTTTTTAGTAAAAGAGGGGATAGACTCTATATCTTTAAATCCTGATTCGTTATTTAAGATGCATAAAGTTGTAAGTGAGTTGGAGACTAAACTGTCGCTTTAACCTTTGCTAAGAAGCTTTTTACCTCTAAAGAGCTTTTCTAGCTCCATAACAACACTAAGAGCCAGAGCGACTAATAGCAAATTAGCCCAAATATCCCAACTTACCGGCTCAATACTAAGCAGTGACTGCATAAACGGGCTATACATTGATGCTATATGCATACCCAAAGAAGCAAAGACGGATATCCATAGAAACTTGTTGCTATAGTGATTGATTTTGAAAATAGAACTGTTTTCACTACGCGAGTTAAATACATGCACATTTTCAAAGAGCACCATTAGAAGCAGCGTAATATTTCTTGCTGCTTCCTCTTGATACCCTATTTGAAGTAAAGTATAAAAAAGAGCAAATGCCGAGATTCCCATATAAAGTCCCCCGATGGCAACTCTGCTAATCATAACTTTGTTAAATATGGGCTCTTTGGGATCGCGTGCTTTTCGTTTTAGAACACCTGCCTCAGCCCCTTCGGCAGCAAGTGCCATATCTTGAAAACCGTTTGAAACCAAATTTAACCATAAAAGCTGCACGGGAAGCAGAGGAATAGGAAGGAAAAAGAGGATTGAGAGTAAAACAAGAACTATTTCCGCTAAGCCCGTAGATATCAAAAGATGAGTAACCTTACGAATATTATCATAGGCTACTCGCCCCTCTTCTATACCGTTTACGATTGAACTAAAAGAGTCATCCGTTAAAATCAAATCACTCGACTCTCGTGCAACATCCGTACCGCTCTTACCCATTGAGATACCGATATTTGCAAATTTTAATGCAGGCGCGTCATTTACGCCATCTCCCGTAACTGCCACAAAATGTCCAAGCTCTTGAAATGTTTTTACTATAAGTTGTTTTTGTTCAGGAGAAACTCTTGCAAATACGCGTTTGTTTGCAAGCTCATATTTATCTGCTCCCCTCTCTCTCCATTTGGCAATATCCAAACCATCCATCACCTCATCTTTGCTTATGGCAATGCCAAGCTCCCTTGCTATAAAAAATGCAGTATTTGGGTGATCTCCCGTTACCATTACAACTTCTATTCCGGCTTCCTCCGCTGTTTGCACCGCCTCTTTTACTCCATCTCGAAGAGGGTCGGTAATGGCGGCAAATCCAAGATATACATATCCGTTTTTTGCAATAGCACTTTCATCGCTGAGCTTATATGCAAGTGCTATATTTCTAAATCCCTTTGCTGCCCATTCGTCAACCTGCTTTAAAATAGTCTCCTTAGCATCTTCGTCTAATGTGCATTTGTTAAGTATAACTTCGGGCGAGCCTTTTACAAGATGCATATTTTTACCATCAATTTCATAGCTCATTGCGGAGTATTTATTGATAGGCTCATACGGCATTTTAGCGGTGATTTTGAATTTTTTTCGTTTATCTAAGAGCGATGTATCTTGCATAAGTGCATATTTTGCCAAAGCAACATCAACTTGATCGCCCAAAAAAACAAATTCGCCATCTTCTTTATGAAATGTTGCTTCATTACATAAAATTGCTCCAAGAAGCAGCTCTTCGTTAACGAATTCATCAGGATTGTATATTTTTTGAGGTGTTACAAAATATTCGACGCTAAGGCTATTTTGCGTCATTGTTCCCGTTTTGTCGCTTGCTATAAGAGTACAAGAGCCAAGCCCTTCAATGGCGGAGAGTTTGCGAACTATTACATTTTTTTTGCTCATTGCCGCACTTGCTACGCTAAGTGCTACCGTAATAGCGACAGGAAGTCCTTCTGGAATGGCAGACACGGCAAGTACTACAGTTAAGAAAAAGATCTCTTTTAATGCAAAATTATGATAAACCCCGAGTATAATGATAAGTATAGCAACCGCACCTATTATTTTTGAGATATTAACTGAAAATTTTTCCATTCTAAGCAGTAAAGGGGGCTTAGTTACTTTATCCAAAGCAAGGAGAGAAGCTATTTTGCCTACTTCCGTTTGGTCTGCAATAGCCGTCACCACCCCTACTGCCCGACCTTTTGTAACCAAAGAGCCGCCAAATAGCATATTTTGCCTCTCGCCGATAGGTTCATCTATATTTTTAGAGGTATAAGCACACTCTTTATTTACATCGATTGACTCGCCCGTAAGAAGCGACTCGTTTACTTGAAGTTCCGTTGTTTCAATAAGGCGTATATCGGCAGGCACTTTAACACCGGATTCGAAAAAAACGATATCACCGATTGTTACATCTTCACTCGCTATCTCAACTCTGTGAGAATCCCTTAAAACCGTAACAAAGGTTTTTACAATCTTTTTTAGGGCATCGGCTCTCTCTCCTGCGCTATACTCCTGATAAGTTCCTACAACAGCATTTAAAATAAGTGCTACCATTATAAAAGCAGAATCACTATACTCTTTAATAGAAATCGATATAACGGCGGCTATTAGCAGAACATATACGACAGGGCTTTTAAACTGGTCTAAAAAAATGTTAAAAAGAGGGCGTTTTTTGGCTTCGGGTAGAAGATTTTTTCCGTAATGTTTGATGCGAGATAAAACTTCTTCACTACTAAGCCCATCAGCATTGCATTCTAAATATACAAGAGTCTCTTCTACGCTTTTAGTATGAAACATAAATAAGCCCTCCTGCAATATGCGCACTATCATAGTTTCTAATAGCTTAAATTAGACTTCAATAATAGTATAAAGATATGCTAAAATTTCAGTTATGAAATTCAATATACTGCTTTCGATACTCTTTGCTATTGTTACAAGCTTTGCAGCGATTCATGAAGTAAAGCATATAGAACATAATGATGCTTCGTCGTGTCTCATATGTACGGTAAATAACAATATAGTATCAGATGATGCAGTTACGAGTGTTGCAGATATCCAAAAAATTCATTTTGAGAATATTGAACAACATAAAGAGTTTTTCTATCTTCAAACAAAAATCAACTTCAACCAAAACCGCGCACCACCTAAATTTTCCTAAATACAAAAAATTAAAATTTCTCGGCAATTATTATAAAAAAAATATTTAAAGTATTAAGGAAAATATATACATATGAAAAAAACATTATTATCAAGCGTGGTTTGTGCGGCATTAGTTTACGGAGCAGATGTGCTTCCGATGGAAAAAAGAACATTTGATCAGTCGAAGTTTATCCCTGATATCTCTTTGATAATGGATGCCTCTTTTGTTGATAGAAGTATCAAAGATGATGAGGTTGCTCACTTGGAAGTTCCGGGTGTTGCTCATGGGTTGCTTGGTTCTCACTCTCATGGAGATGACAATCACGCAACTTACAATGCCCAAAACGGTTTTAACTTAAATTATGCGGAGTTAGTTCTCTCAAGCAGTGTTGACCCTTTCTTTACGATGGACGGTATATTTCATTTTTCAGAGAACGGTGTTGAGATTGAAGAGCTATTTTTTACCTCAAACGCTCTAGGATATGGAACAAGACTCAAGGGTGGAAAGTTTAACTCAAACTTCGGCTACCTCAACGAACAACACCACCATGTATGGGATTTTGCGGATATGCCTCTTGTATATGATGCTTTTTTAGGGATGCACGGCATCAATGAAATTGGTGCACAGCTTCAATGGACTGCACCGACACCGTTTTACTTGATGGCAGGTTTAGAGGTGCTTCAAGGTGAAAATGAGCAGTCGTTCGGGCATGAGACTATCGGCGATGTTGAAGACCCAATAGCAGAAGGAGATGATGGAGTCTCTTTATATGTAGGCTATGTAAAAGCATCTCATGATATAGGCGATACAACTCTGCTTGGCGGTATCTCTTATGCTCAAGGCGAATCAAGAATAGACCATGGCGCTGATGAAGAGAATCCGCATGCCTTTAGCGGAGATGCTAAGCTATGGGGTGCGGATTTTGTAGTTTTATACCAACTTAGCTCTTATAGTTCCATCAAATGGCAGAGCGAATATCTACAAAGAGAACTAGACGGGATTCAATATAATTTGGATGCTACGGGAGCTGTTCTTAGCTCGCCGACAATGTTTAAAGAGCAAAGCGGTCTTTATTCACAACTTGTATATACACACGATAAAAACTGGAGAATGGGTGCTAGATATGACACTATTTTGCAAAATGATGTCAAGAACAATAGCATAATGGTAGAACAGCCTAACGGGCTTGATAGATATACGGCTATGGTAGAGTACCATACAAGCGAATTTGCAAGATTTAGACTCCAATATAGCCGTGACAATGCAATGTTTAATGAAGACGGACAAAGAGAGAAGCTTGATACTATCATACTTCAAGCAAATATCTCTATAGGCGCGCACGCAGCACATAGTTTTTAATTATTTGAACGATGCCGGAAGTAATTCCGCCATCTACACTAGTTGCTATTGCACTAAAGCACACCAAAGCTTCCGGCTTCTATAAAAGTTATTTTTTCGCTCATTCTCATAATCTCATCCGTGAGATTATTCCGAGGCGAGTGCTTAATTTTACATCGTGTAAAATTCTCATGCCCTCGAACCGCTCAAATATAACTTTTTTTTAGAAGCATAACTCTAAAAATAAAAAAAGAACATATTATGAAAAAACTACTAACACTACTAACATTTCTGCCGCTAACATTGTTAGCTCATTTAAACATTGCCGTAAGCTACCCATATATCGGTGCGCTTACAAAAACAATCGGCGGTGAACATATTACGACTACCGTTTTAGCAAAGGGAAATTGGGATCCGCACTTTATAGTGCCGCGCCCATCACTCATTGCAAATGTGAGAAATGCCGATGCTCTTATTATGAACGGCGGACAGCTTGAGATAGGTTGGTTACCTCCGCTAATCAACCGAGCAGCAAATCCAAAAATAGCGCCTGATTCAAAAACATTTTTAAACCTCTCTCATCATATTGAGCTTATAAACAAGCCAAAAGTCGTAGATAGAAAAGACGGTGATATCCATCCCGACGGTAATCCGCACTTTCACCTAGACCCTCAAAATATTTTACTTCTTGCAGGAGTAATCAAAGATTTTTTAACCTCTATAGACATAGAGCATAAAGCTATATATGAAAAAAACTACGGCGAGTTTGCCACTATGTGGAAAGCTAAAATATTTGAATGGAGCCAAAAAATGGCAGATAAAAAAGGTTTAAAAGTGATTCAGTTTCATGATAATCTAGCATATTTTAACAAAGCTTACTCCCTTGTTAACATCGGCACGATTGAACCGCTTCCGGGTATTCCGCCCTCATCAAAACATACCATAGAGATAATAGAGCTTATAAAAAACGAAAAACCTTTCTGCATACTTCACGATGTATATCACTCTACAAAAACGGCAGAATTTATATCCGGCAAAACAGGCATCAAGATAGTTTTGATGCCTCATGATATAGAAGCATTAGAAAATATTACCGATTTAGTAGCTCTTTTTAACCATCTTACAGGAGCAATAAAATGATAGATATTTTGCTTGTTCCGATTGCGCTTGTCGTTATTCTTGTTATGCTTCACTCCTATTTCGGTATAGAGATACTAAAGCGAGGCATCATTTTTACGGATCTTGCCATTGCACAGTTTGCGGCGCTTGGCTCATCCGTTAGTCTTGGTTATTTTCATCAAGAATATTTTTATGTGCTTACACTTAGTTTTGCGCTTCTTAGCGCTTTTCTTATAGCATTTGCCTCTACAAGAAAACTTCATCTTGAAGCCTTTATAGGCATACTCTATGTTTTAGGCGCAAGCGGCATAATGATGGTACTCTCTCACTCATCTGAGGGGATGGAACACTTCAAGTCGCTACTAGCTAGCGATATACTCTTTACACCGCCTAGTGAAGTGCTAAAGAGTGCGGTTATCTACTTTTTTATAGCCTTAATGCTCTATTTTGCCTACCCAAAACTAAGCGGTTTTAAAAAAGAGTTGCTATTTTTCTCTCTTCTTGCCATAACCGTTACTTCATCGGTGGCGCTTGCAGGGGTTTTTGTAGTCTTTGTATTGCTTATTGCTCCACCGTTTGTAGCGCTTTCATTTAACTTTAAAAAACCTTTGCTCTATAGCTTTTATTTTGGATGGTTTTTTAGTATAAGCGCAATTATATTATCATACTATTATGATTTGCCTACGGGTTATAGCATCGTTTTTTTAGGTGCATTT
>JAUPKZ010000118.1 GCA_030837195.1 Campylobacterota bacterium | reverse complement strand
CTCTAAGAACTGCTTCTTCCAGTTCTGTATAGATTTTGCTGTTATTTGATATTTCGTTGCTAGCTGATTTATTGTTTGATCTTCTTTTAACAACTCTAATACTATTTTTGTCTTCTGCTCGGCACTGTAAATCTGACCTTTTTTTCGACTCATCTTTATCTCCATATTTTCTATCTTTATTTTATCATTTTTGGAAATAAATCAGGCAAATTTTCTGTCTTGATTTTTCAGGCCATTATAATGTACTTTTTTATGTACCTTAAAATGACTCAAAAGAAATTTTAAAATATTTGACAAAGCCCTTATTTAAGGGGTTTTAAGAGATTATTTGAAAAATAAAAAATGCCTATAGCCCGTTGCCCCACATATGCATCTTTTTTGCAATTATAAGGTCGTAACCCTCTACGATATCTATCTCGTTTGGCGCTCTAAACTCAAACTCTTCAAGAAGTTTTAAAACACTTTTTACATCAATAGAGTCTTTTTTCTCCAGAATGACAATGTATCCTGCATTTGCAAGAGAGCGATATGCAAGTAAGAGCATACCCTCTTTGTCTTCAAAATCCGCAAATATATCTTTTAAAAGTATGGTATCGTACTCTCTTGGCATAGCCTTAAAGAGTGTTTTTGTGTCACTCAAATGTTGAATCTTTGCTTCTATCTCTTGTAGTTTTGCTTCATTTGCATATAGTGCAATGCTAAGATATCCGCCTACTTGTTGCAACATATCCGACAAAAGCTTAGAGATGTCGTCTATATGTGTAGTAACTTCAAGATATCTATTACCAGGCAGAGGGTGAAACAACTCTTTAATACGCAAGTTCGTTTAACTCTTTAAAAAGATATGCTTCTACTATATCATCAACACTTTTTTGAAAATGCGCAACCAGTACCATCATATTTTGCTCTATAAATGGCCATACATACTCACTATCGTTATTTACTACGACTATATGGCTTTGGTTTTCAAATGTATCACTTTGCTCAGAGTGGTTTATCTCTACTACTTTACCCTCTTCAACCAGCACCTGAGCCCATACTTTTACATCTTCTAGTTTGGTTATCCTTGCTTCTTCTATGTCGCTATCATCCATGGGAATTAAAATATACATATCTACTTCTTTACCATGTTTAAATCTAATGCGATAGCATCATTGTCCATTATGCCGATGCCTCTATTTAGTATCGTTTTTGCTATCTCTTTTGCATCATTTAGAGAGTGCATCGTATAAGTTCCACATTGATATACATTTAGCTCGGGAATATCTTTTTGCTCTTTAACTCCGAGGATATCCTCCATAGAAGCTCTCCACGCATCCACGACTCTTGCTTCATCCGGAGTACCTATGAGACTCATATAAAAACCTGTACGGCACCCCATCGGTGAAATGTCTATAATCTCTACATCTTTTGCATTTAAATGGTCTCTCATAAAGCCTGCAAAAAGGTGCTCTAAAGTATGGATACCCTCCGATGAGAGAATCTCTTTGTTTGGTTTTACAAATCTTAAATCAAAAACGGTGATATCGTCTCCTTTTGGAGTTTTCATACTTTTTGCCAGGCGCACAGCCGGAGCATTCATCATTGTATGATCTACACAAAAACTATCTAGTAACGGCATAAATATTTTTCCCTTTTTTAAATTCTCTTATTGTATCTTTTTTTTCTCTCTTAAAAAATAAAAAACTCTCCATAAATAAAATAATTTTGACCAATTTAATTAATGATAGATAATATTAATTATAAACAAAAACTTTTGTGGTAAAATTGTGATAAATATAAATAAAAGAGTTAGTGAAGTGAAAAACTTAAGTATAAAAGCAAGGTTAAGTGTACTGTCTATTGCTCCAATTTTGGTTATTGTGGCATTGTCGGTCGGAAAGATATTTTTTGATATAAGCGTAAAAGAGAATCTTGAAGCAACAAAAGAGCGTATTCAAGAGGTAGAGTCTTTAGCAAAAGCTATTCATTATATCCAAATTGAGCGAGGGTTAAGTGTAGGCTATGTAGCAAGCAAAGCCAACAATAACAAAGATACTATTCCTGCAATGAGGGAAAAAGTAAATAGCGCTATTGAAGATATTAAAAAAGTTTATACCCAAACAAAAGGCGATAGTTCGGTTTTAAATGCTTTGAGTGATCTTGACAAAAAAAGAGCTGCCATCGATACGCTCTCTATAAGCGCGCCTGACACGGGAGCTTATTTTTCACAAACTATTACCGAACTGATTGATTCGGCAGTTACTATACCATCTAACATGGATGATAGAGAAGGAAGAAACATTATTCAAGCCTATACACATTTGGCATCTGCTAAAGAGCAACTGGGGCAAACAAGAGCAAACCTTAACGGCGCTTTTACAAAAAATGAGTTTGTCGGAAATACATACTTTACCTTTAGCGGCAGTATAAGCGCATATAAAATTAATTTAAATAAATTTACTACTCTAGCGCCTGAAGAGCTAAGAAAATTTCATGAGGGCAAATTTAGCGGCGAAGTAGTCACTAACAGTATGAAAATGATAGACATAGCTATTGAAAAAAATATGCAAGGCAACTTTGGTATTGAACCTTCCGATTGGTTCAAAAATGTTACTGCGTCAATCGACCTCTTAAGAGAAGTGGAACTTGAACTTTATAAGTATGTTCACGCTTTAGTCGATGAAAAAATTGAAAAAATATCTTTCAATATTATACTATTGAGTGCTGGACTTTTCATAGGCATATTAGTTTTTGCTGCCTTTATCTTTTTTCTAACAAAAATATCTATATCTAAACCGATAGAAGAGTTCAAAACAACACTTCTTAAAATCAGCTCAAATCACGATCTGACTATCCGTGCAGATGTTAACACTCCGCTTGAATTATCACAAATGGCACAAGGGTTCAATAAGCTTCTTGCCACCCTAAGAGATATTATAGAAACCTCAAAACAATCCTCAAGCGAGAACGCTTCCATATCTCATGAACTCTCGACAACGGCACTTGGAGTCGGAGAAAATGTAGAAAAGAGCGTTGCGGTAATAGATGAAGCAACAAAAAAAGCAAACAGTATAAAAAATGAGATACAAGAGGCTATACAAGAAGCAGCGGAG
>JAUPKZ010000057.1 GCA_030837195.1 Campylobacterota bacterium | reverse complement strand
AGTTCCTCTGCTTTTGTGATTCCCTCATCTGTAAGCAGCACGATTCTATCTTTTTCATCAACCGTAAAATGGTCATCTTTTGTAAGTTTTAGAGCAATTTTGTTTGCATCGCTAAAATCTTGCAGTGTTCTGTTTGTAGGTCCGGAGATAATTAGCGGAGTTCTTGCTTCATCTATTAAAATACTGTCAACTTCATCGACTATAACAAAATTGTGTCCTCTTTGCACCATATAATCATGTGAGTAGCTCATATTGTCTCTTAGATAGTCAAACCCGAACTCGTTATTTGTTCCGTAAGTAATATCGGCGCTATAAACCTCTTTTTTTGTCGATGCATCTCTCATATTTTCTAAGATAATGCCGACGCTAAAGCCTAAAAACTCATACAATGGACGCATTTCATTGCCGTCTCTTGAAGCAAGATAGTCATTTACGGTTACTAAATGCACGCCTTTACCGCTAATAGCATTTAAAACAATCGCAAGAGTTGCAACAAGCGTTTTACCCTCTCCTGTTTTCATCTCTGCAATTTTACCCTCATGAAGCACCATACCGCCTATGAGCTGTACATCAAAATGTCTCATTTTAAGAGTTCTCACACTTGCTTCTCTTGTAATTGCAAAAGAGTCAACCAAAACATCGTCTAAGCTTTTTTCTCCGCCCAGCACGCTCTCTTTTATTTTTGCAAAAGATGATTTTAGTTCATCGTCGCTCATCTTTTGATAATGACTCTCTAAAGAATTTATTTTACTTACGACTTTTTTATATTTTTTTAATTCACGATCATTTGAAGTTCCAAATAATTTTCCCAATAATGCCTGTAGCATCCGCAACCTTATTATCGATAAGCGCTTTTTATGCACTTATCACTGAAATTGTTTTTATTTTAACATAGATACTATTATATTTTGCATAAATTGAGGCTATCTTAACGACTGCTTCGCTATAATTTTTAAAAAAATCAAAGGTTAGATTATGAAATATTACTTTTTATTGCTATTTTTACAACTTCAACTTTTTGCTTCTTTAGATAATATCAACTCTTTTGAAGCAGATTTTACACAAAGCATTACGGATGAAAAAAATAAAACCATTTCATATACGGGGCATATAGTGGCACTAAAACCGGATAATGCCAGATGGACATATGCAAAACCGGTTAAAAAAGATGTTTTTATGAATAGTTATGATGTTGTTATCGTAGAGAGTGAAATTGAACAGGTAATCATTAGAAAAGTAGAATCAAATTTTGATTTTTTCAATATGATAGCAAATGCAAAAAAAATAAAAGAGAATGTTTTTACAACCAATTATAAAGATACAGTTTTTACAATAGTGAAAAAGGGTGCTCTCATCGAGTCTATTTCATATAAAGACGAGTTTGAAAACAAAGTTCATATTGTTTTTAAAAATCAAAAACAAAATAAAACCATAGAAAAAAAGTTGTTTATACCGTCGTATCCGCTTGAATATGATGTTATTAGAGACTAATGTTGGTTACTTCAACCCTGTTTCTGCCGTTGTGCTTAGCCAAATAAAGAGATTTATCCGTAGCTTTATATATCTCATCTAGCTCCATTAGACACTCTTTTGGAATAAATGTAAGCCCTATTGATATAGTTACACAACCAGAAACTCCGTTTATATGCTCAATTTTCAACTCTTCTATGATTTTTCTTAAGCTCTCTGCTCTCTCGAACGCACTTTTTGCGCTGTTTGTATAAAAGGAAACTGCAAACTCCTCACCGCCGAGCCTGTAAACATAGTCATTTGCTCTTTTAAAAAATGTCTTCATTGCCAAAGCTATCGATTTTAGAACTTCATCTCCTTTTATGTGTCCATAAAAGTCATTGTACTGTTTAAAATAGTCTATATCTATGATAAGCAGAACCAAATTTTTGTTTTCTCTCTTAGAAATTCTAAGCTCTTTTGCAAAATTTTGATCAAAAAAGCGGCGATTGTAGAGAGTTGTAAGTGCATCCGTGATGGAGTACTCCTCGATTCTTTTTTTATCGGTTATATCATGCAGTATTGCAGAAAAACCCAAAATGTTTCCATACTTGTCCGTAGATGGAGTTATCGTAATATCAACCCAATAATCCTTCTTGTTTTTATTGAGATTTTTTATTTCACCTTGAAATATTTTACCGCTGTTTATCGTTTCCCACATATTTTTATAAAATTCTTTTGGCGTATCGGGATGAGAAACGATTGAGTGATATTTTCCTATAATCTCCTCTTTTGAATAACCGGAAATTTTTGTAAAGGCATTGCTGACATCTACAATAACCCCTTTAGTATTCGTTTTTGAAGTAATTACATATTTGTCTATAAGTTCTATATATTTTTGACTTGTTTCAAAGTTTTTAGCATCTCTTAAAAAACCTATTATCATATCTATGAAGTATGTAAAATCTTCATTATTGACTATTTCGTTTTCTCTAATAAATCCTAGCTGCAAAACACCAAAAAGTTTTTCATAGCTCATAAGAGGAAGTGTATATATAATTGTAGGCGCTATGGTGATATCTTTTATATCAAGATTTTTTTTCTCTTTCTGCTCTGTTTTCGTGCAAATATGCTGTTTTTGTACTGCAGCCTCACCTATGAGCCCTTCGCCGAGTTCTATAATCGGTTTCATTTCGTTTGTAGCGTACGATGAAGCGATATAGAGCTTATTGTTTTCTTCGTTAAACAGATATAAAGCGCCCTGAACTATATTGAACTTATCTGCAAAAAAATGTAAAGACTTTGACGATATTTCGCCTATTGTTCTACACTTTTCCAAATCATTTTTAAGCTTTATAATTGAAGTCAGGTTATTTTTAATCTTATTTTCACTACGAGTATAGAGCATATAGCTTCTTATCATAGAAAAAATAGTAACAAGGATAAAAAGTACGACAATCGCTCCGATAATTGTCCCATAAAGCTTTGTTTTATTTAAATCACTAAGTTTTTTATGTAGATTTTGACTTAAAAACTCGGCATCAGTTTCGTAAAGCTCATAAATTTTATCGATTACATTGGTAGATATTGTAAAAAACTCCACCGCATCAATATTTATATTATCCGATAGAACGGTCTGTTTTACATACTCTTGCATCTTTTGTGCTTCACTATTTACTGCATCTAGCTGTGCTAAAAGCCTAGTTTTTTCGACATCATCATTGATTTCGTTAATTGTTTTTAAAATTTGAGCTGCATACTCTTTGCACAACAAACAGTTACTTTGAAGTGAATATTTAAGTTCGCTATTTGTCGTATCGTCTAAAATGGCTTTTGTTGTTTTTGCCCTTATTTTGCCAGTTACTTCTATAAGGTTTGGCAGATGCTTTAGCATAATATCTATGAGAAAATATTTATCGCTATCGGATTCTAAAAGCAGTTTTGATTTAAACCCAAGATAGTACATCTTCTCTTTTAATTGTTCTATTACATAGGTTATTTTTTGGTATATTACACTTGAGTCCCGCTCTTTAGAGCCAAGCAGTTCTTCTATCTCTTTTATAATGTGATTGTAATCTTTATCATAAAGCTCAGGGTAGGAGTTTTCAAAGTTTCTAATTACTAATATATCTTTTTTAATATCTGCTTTTATAATTTCTATATTGTTTGAAATAATCTCCCAATTTACTTGTGTAACACTATTTTTTCCAAATTGGCTATAACCGCGTAATTTTTGAAGTTTTAATATAAAAATTTGAATTTTTTGGGCAAACTCCACACCTTCGATTTTATCTTGTGTTTTTTGTATCTCTTGATTGTAGTTTGTTACAAAATTGTTAAATAAAAAAAGTGTTCCGCCTATTAAAAATAGAAGTAAAACAGTTATTTTTCCGAGTTTTTGCATTAAAAATTCCCATTTAATTAATTAATGTGTTAATTATATCAAAATAAATATTTAATCTTGGGAAAGTAGGGGACGGCAAGTGCTGGGAAAATTCCCTATGCACTTTATTTTATAGTTTGTAGTCTTTAATGAGGTTGAAGTTTAGATACTTGTAGATATTAGCCTCTTTGCCTGCTATTTTCTTAGGTACTATCTCATTGTACTCCGCAGCAGTCGGTAAGCGACCGAGTTTTGCACACACGGCTGCAAGTTCTGCAGAACCTAAGTAAACCTTTGTATCTTTACCTAAACGGTTGTCAAAGTTACGGGTTGATGTTGAGAAAACTACTGCACCGTCTGCTACGCGCGCTTGATTACCCATACATAGCGAACATCCAGGAATCTCAGTTCTAGCACCCGAAGTTCCAAATATTGAGTAGTAACCCTCTTCTACAAGTTGTTTTTCATCCATTCTTGTCGGTGGACATACCCATAGTCTTGTAGGAACAGCGCCTTCGCCTCTTAAAACTTCGCCAAGAGCACGGTAGTGACCTATATTTGTCATACATGAACCGACAAACACTTCATCAATTTTTGTAGGACGGTTGCTTGCTAAAACTTCACTAAGAGTAGCAACATCATCCGGATCGTTTGGACATGCTAAAATCGGCTCAGTAATTTTGTTTAAATCGATTTCGATGATCGCTGCATACTCTGCATCTTTATCCGCTTCCATAAGAGTAGGATTTGCCAACCACTCGTTCATTTTATCTATACGGCGTTGTAGTGTTCTTTTATCTTCATATCCTGCTACAATCATCTGTTCTAATAAAACAACATTTGATTTAAGGTATTCAATCACAGGCTCTTTATCTAACTTAACCGTACATGCAGCGGCACTTCTCTCTGCAGATGCATCTGAAAGTTCAAAAGCTTGCTCGCACTTAAGCGTCGGCAGACCTTCAATCTCTAAAATACGGCCGTTAAAAACATTTTTCTTATCTTTTTTAGGGACCGTTAAAAGTCCGTCTTTAATTGCTTGATGAGGGATTGCATTTACCAAATCACGAAGAGTGATGCCCGGCTGAAGCTCCCCGCTAAATCTTACAAGAACCGACTCAGGCATAGTAAGAGGCATACTTCCTGTAACTGCCGCAAACGCAACTATTCCTGAACCACCCGGAAACGAGATACCGATAGGGAAACGAGTATGGCTGTCTGCGCCTGTTCCAACCGTATCAGGCAATACAAGACGATTAAGCCATGAGTGGATAACTCCATCACCTGGGCGAAGAGCAACGCCTGATCTTTTTGAGATAAACTCAGGAAGCGTGTGGTGCATTTTAACATCTGATGGTTTTGGATACGCTGCCGTGTGACAGAATGATTGCATAACCATATCTGCACTAAAACCAAGTGCCGCAAGTTCTACTATCTCATCTCTTGTCATAGGGCCAGTAGTATCTTGACTTCCAACTGTTGAAGTTACCGGCTCAACATACATATTTGGGCGAACGCCTGTCATACCGCAAGCCTTACCTACCATCTTTTGCGCTAAAGTGTAACCTTTTCCGCTATCTGTAGGTTGTTCAGGGGTTAAGAAAACTTCACTTGTACCAAGACCTAAAACGCCTCTTGCTTTTGCAGTGAGTCCTCGTCCTATGATAAGCGGAATACGCCCGCCTGCACGAACTTCATCAACGATTGTGTTTGGATTTAGTTTAAAAGTAGCTATGCATTTGCCATCTTTATGTGCTTCGCCTTTATATGGGTAGAGAGTAATAACATCACCAGTCTCCATATCTGAGACATTCATCTCTAAAGGAAGCGCACCTGAGTCTTCACATGTAGCAAAGAAAATAGGGGCAATGATTCCGCCGATAACGACACCACCGGTGCGTTTATTCGGAACACCGTCTATATCTTCACCCATATGCCACTGAACAGAGTTTACACCTGATTTTCTTGAACTTCCCGTTCCTACAACATCACCCACATAAGCAATAGGGTGACCTTTTTCTTTTAGTTTTTTGATAGTATTAATCGGGTCATCCATCTTTGCAACTAGCATAGAGTTTGCATGAAGCGGAATATCTGAACGAGTAAAAGCCTCAGACGCAGGAGATAAATCATCCGTATTTGTCTCACCCGCAACTTTGAACACTGTTAGCGTCATAGTTTCAGCAAGCGCCGGCTTTGTCGTAAACCACTCGGCATTTGCCCATGAGTTCATAACTTCTACCGCAGCTGCATTACCCGCTTTGTATAACTCTTCAACATCGTTAAATGCATCATATACAAGAAGAGTGTGTTTTAGAGCCTCTTTTGCAGCCTCTACTACTTCAGAGTTGCTAGATGTCAATGCGTTGATTATCGGTCTAACATTGTAACCACCAAGCATCATTCCCATCATTTTTACCGCTTGAGGTGCAGAAATAGCAGCTACGCTGATTTTCTCTGACGCAACATCATTTAAAAATGCAGCTTTTACATATGCGGCATCATCGACACCCGGAGAAACACGGTTTGTAAGAAGGTTAACATTCTCATTCATGTCGCCTTCACCCGCTTTAATCATCTCGACAAGTGCAACAGTCTGCTCTGCCGAAAGCGGTAGTGGCGGAACGCCAAGTTCTGCTCTTTGCGCAATATGCGCTTTATACTCATCAATAAATGCCATTGTTATTCCTGTTTATAAAATTTAGAGTGATTATAACTAAATATGGAAACAGGAAAACAACACTGTTACAAAAGTAAACAAAAAGCGTCTAAATTTCTTTTTTTTGTGTTTCCTATGGTAGCACTATAAAATATCTCTAATGCCTTTTGCATTTGGAGCAGAAATAACCCCTTCTTGTTCAAGCTGCTCGATTAACCTTGCAGATTTATTGTAGCCGATTTGAAGTTTTCTTTGCAAGTACGATATAGATGTTTTTCTATCGGTAAGGACAATATTTTTTGCTTCGTTAAACATCGGATCCAACTCCTCGTAAACTTCGTTTTGCGAATAAGCATCTTCACCTTGATCGTCAACCAAAAAGCTCTTTATATAGTTTGGTTCTCTTTGAGATTTGATAAAATTAACAATTTTTTCTATCTCCTCTTCCGTACTCCAAGGTGCATGGAGGCGAACAAGTCCTGTCGCACCAGGAGGAGTAAAGAGCATATCGCCCTTGCCTAAGAGCGACTCTGCCCCTTGTTGGTCCAAGATTATTTTAGAGTCCACTTTCTGCCCTACTCTGTAAGAGATACGAGATGGAAGGTTTGCTTTTATGAGTCCCGTGACGACATCAACGGAAGGCCTCTGCGTTGCTACTACAAGGTGTATCCCAGATGCTCTTGCCATCTGTGCAAGTCTTGCAATGGAATACTCCACATCTTTTCCGCTAGTCATCATCAAATCCGCCAACTCGTCTATGATAACAACAATGTAAGGAAGATGTTCGCCGCCGTCTTTTTTTACTTTTTCATTGTAACTTTCTATATTTTTTGTTCTATTTTCGCTCATAAGAGCGTAACGGCGTTCCATCTCATAAACCATATTATTAAGCGCCACAATCGCCTGTTTTGCCTTTGTAATAACAGGAGTTAGCAGATGCGGGATGTCATTGTATATAGAAAACTCAAGCATTTTTGGATCAATCATAAGAAGTCTAAGCTGATCTGGTGAATTTTTATATAAAAGTGAGAGTATCATAGCATTTATACCTACACTTTTCCCGCTTCCAGTCGTTCCTGCTATAAGCAAATGAGGAAGCTTTTTAAGGTCTGTTACAAAAGGCTTACCAACGATATCTTTACCCAAAACTATAGTCAAAGGAGAAGATGACTCCTTAAAAATAGCGCTATCAAGCAGCTCTCTTAGGTAAATTGTATCAATCTTTTCATTCGGTATCTCAATACCTACTACATCTTTACCTGGAATCGGAGCTTGAATGCGGATGGTTTCAGCACTAAGAGCCATCGCCAAATCATCTTGAAGATTTAAAATCCTTGAAACTTTTACATTTGCGGCAGGCTTGAACTCAAATGTTGAAACAACAGGTCCTGCATAGGTTCTAACAACATCACCTTCTATCTTAAAGTGAGCCAATTTTTCTATTAGAAATTTTATCTTACCGTCAAGCTCGCTCTCATCTACACTGTGAGCTTTTGCATTTGGTTTTTGTAAAAAATCGACAGACGGCAATTTAAAGTTTTTTGGTTTTTCAACCTCCCCTCTCTCAATAGTTTCTAAAAGCTTTGCATTTTCTTCCAATTCATCAACTACGATAGCATTCTTTTGTTCTTTGATGTGTGAAGCAAGTTTTAATATATTTGTAGATTTTGAGTCGCCTGTATGCTCTTGTTCTTGAAGCTGCACTGCTTCTTCTTTTTGCTCTTTTGATTTTTTTAGATAAGATGCTTTATCCGTCTCAGGCTCCGCTATAGCCTCTTCTTTTGCTTTCGCATGTGTATCGTTTTTTTCTATAGTTTTATCATTTTTATCTTTTGTTTCTTGAAATTGATACTTAGATGAAACACTTTTTACCTTAGGCGCTTCTTTTTGCTGTTTTTGTACATTTATACTATTTATATAGCTTTGTTTCATATTTTGTAAAAAAAGCTCCATCGCCTCATGAGGGCTTCTTTCTACAATAAGAAATATCGAAACAAGCGTAATCATAAGCCAAAATATCCAAAGCCCGAAAGTTCCTATATACGGCAATAAAAAATCGGCAAAATCTGCTCCTAGAACTCCTCGCATATCATCGGTAATAATCATTGCCTGAGATAGTAAAAGCGAAAAAAGAATTAAAAACGATGCAATCGTGAGTTCGATTTTTTTTATACCGAGTGTATTATTTTTGTAAAAAATATATAACGGAGCTAAAAAAGCAAAAATATAAAAATATGACACATAACCAAAGTATTGGTGATTTAGCGATGCAAATAGAGCGCCGTAGCTACCCATGAGAGCAGTATCGCCAAAAATTGTTGCAAACTCAAGATAAATAAATAGACCAAAAATTACAATAAACAGAGCATCTCTCAACCTAGAGCTTCCTTTTTTAGAGAAATTATAGCTAAAAGTATCTCATAAAATAGCTATTTAAGATAATTCACCAAACTAAGTTCAGAGACTTTGCCTATTGTCGAGAGCATTGCCTGATAATTCGTATTTAGTTGCGCTAAGTCTAGATAAGCTTTTGCCAAATCGGTATCTATGACAGACGAACGAAGCGTAAATGTACTAATTTCAAGTAGCTCAGTCTTCTCTATGGAAGAAGTTAGCGTGTTTGTTTGTGCTCCGACTTGAGAATGAGATCTGAAAATATGGTCTTGAAGATCATCAATCATAGCAATTGCATTTTCTATACCGGCATTTCTTACATCACCCACTGAAGCATCTGGGTAAAGTTTGTGGTTTTCTACCGCCGTAATAATCTCGTCAAATGTTCTAAAAAAATCTGTTTTTGGATCTCTTATAGTAAGCGCATTATTTGTATTAAAAGTCATAGAAGATGCAGTCAAAGGCGCTGAAAAATCATCACTATTTGAATCATAAAGAGCAATTGTCGCCTGTGTATTTCCTGTTCCTGTATCTAAAAAGCTAATTTTCCCGTCGTAAGTCAAGCTAAATCCGCCTTTTGTTTGTGAAGTTTCAACTGCATCATCATAATCCGTATCGACATTGGTAGAAGCAGGCAGAGTGTCGGTTACGACCATATTCATAACATCCATCAACTGTTTGTATGTCATATCATCGGCAGCAACAGCAGCTCTTGGAGTTTGAACACCAAATATTTCATAATTGGTGACCCCCCCATCAAGCGAAAAAGTAGAGCCGGCAGTCGCCAAATCTATGGTAGCACTATATGCATTTCCATTTATGTCAACTCCCTCAAGCACAAAAGATGTTCCATCTAGCGTAGTCCCGGAAGCAACTTCTGATAGTTTTGTAGATAAAGAGGCAAAAGCATTACTCTCTTTAATAATTTGAGGAACATTCGATGATACTTCAGCCCCGATTTTGCTAAATTCTACTCTATCATAAATTGTTCCTTCAATAGCATTTGGTGCAACACTATCTGCAGCACTTAAAGAAGATTTTATGAACTCTTTTACATAAAGATTTGAATTTGCAGCAGTAGAAGTGCCTAGCATTATCTTGTCAAAATCCACTTCGCCGTCTCCAAGGTCATCTATATCTGCGACATCTGCAGCTGCTCCACCGCTTAAATCGGTTGCGCCGACTATATGAAAATCAAGCTTACTTGAGCCTTTCATTTTATCTTCCACCACTATCTGACCATTATCGTTCAATGACACATTTACAACTTTTAAACTAGCGGTATTCCCATAAAGATTGCCTATTTGTGTTAAAAGTGAGTCGATAGTGTCATCATCGGACATAGCAACTTTTTCTTTGAAAGATTCACCGCCAGAGTTCGTCCCTCTTATATAAAAATAGTGTTTTTGCACACCTGCATCGACGACATTGTCCGTATCGCCCATTAAATCACGGATAGTATTGCTAGCAGTTAAAGATGAAATTCC
>JAUPKZ010000117.1 GCA_030837195.1 Campylobacterota bacterium | reverse complement strand
TAATGGAACATATAGAGATGGATAGCGACATTACTTCTTTAGTTCTTGAAAAAAAGGGGACTTTTGCTCCTAGTTTGATAAGGGCGGAAAAAGCGGAAAAAGAGTATCTTAGGAAAATGATGTTAGAAAATTTTGAAAAACTACATACTGCCGACTTAATCTACACATTAGAATACAGCGGAGTCGAAATAGATAAAAGCAAGATTTAAATCTTGCTATCACTGTAAAATAACTTTAGTAATTATGTTGTATTGTTCTTGTTCCTCTGCTATAATTTATGAAAAAAGAGAAAAACAGATGAAAGGTTATGTACTGCTATCACACGGTAGCAAAGTCAAAGCTTCTAACGATGCAAACAAAGAGATACTTGAAAAACTAAGAAAAAACATCGCCCATGTAGAGTTGGCATTTTTAGAGTTGGCAGAGCCCTCTTTTGAAGAAGCCATAAAAAAACTTACAACATCAGGCATAACAAAAATCACGGTTTTACCGCTCTTTTTAGCTCCCGGAAAACATGTACAAGAAGATGTTCCCTCTCTTGCATCAAATTTTTCAAAAAAATACGACACCGATATAAAGGTACTTGAACATATCGGTGCAAGAGATGAGTATGTAGCTCTAATAGAGGCTATTTTAATGGCATCAAAATAGCCTAAAACCACCCTTTTTTCTTAAAAATATATAGCGGAAGAGTGGCAGAACCTACCATTAGCAAGATTGAAAATACATACCCGTACTTCCAATGCAGCTCAGGCAAGAAATCAAAGTTCATACCATATATACTTGCTATAAGAGTCGGCGGTAAAAATACGACATTTACGATCGTGAACATTTTTATAACTTTATTTTGTTCAATACTCAAGACACCTACGAATATATTTTGAAGATAATCAAGTCTCTCAAAATTGAACTCAGTGTAGTCAACAAGAGATTTTATATCTTTAAGCATCACTATAACATCATTTTTTAGATTTTCTTTTAACTTATTTGATTTTAAAAATGCAGTTAAAATCCTCTGCTTATCTGTTAAATTTTCTCTGATTTTCATATTTAAATCTTCATAAGCAGAGATTTTCTCTAGTACTTCTTCGTCATCATTTTTATAGTCCGTAAAGACAAATTTTCTAAGCTGTGTTATATCTCTTGAGAGTTTTTCTATAATGTCGGCATCAACATCTATCCTGATATCTAGTAAGCTACAAAAAACATCATAACCGTATATCAAATCCTTCGGAGAGGCTAAAAACTTCTTTCTCATCTCATCAAAAGTTTTAAATTCCGAGTATCTAACCGATATAAGTTTATTGCTTTGCAAAATAAATGAAACTGTCTCGTTTTTTGCATGTTCTCCGGATAGAAGGAAATAACTGTTTATCTCTATTTTATTGCTCTCTTCCCAATACCTAGAGCTTATCTCTATCTCTTCGCTCTCTTGCTTTGTAGGAAATACTACATCAAAAAGTTTCTCAACGCTCTGCTTCTCTTCAACACTCGGAAAAAGCATATCTATCCATACGACATTTTCTTTTAACTCTTCATTTGCTTCAAAAAATGCTACTTCTTTTATGATTTTTAATTTCTGATCCATAACCAAGTAAAAACTAACCATTAAAAACTCCTCTTACTTTATAAACACAAATGCATTATATAGGCATCACAACCGTCACGATAGAAACTTTTAACTCTTTTTTGTATCGAAAAACCCATATTTTTATAAAGAGTTATAGCTATAACATTATCAACTCTGACTTCAAGAAAAAACGATTGCGGCTTCAACAGTTTTAAAATATCTATCACAAAAACCAATAGCTTTGTAGCTATCTTTTTGCCTCGATGATTTTTACTTACCCCAATAGAGTAGAGTTTGGGATTTTTTCGCTTTAGCAAAACTAAAACATACCCTACGATTTCAAAATTGACTTCCGCTACATAAAGCAAACTATTTTTGATATGGTATCTAAAAGAAGCTTTTGATAACGCAAAATTTTCTTTTGAAAACAGTTTTTCTTCTAATAAAAATAGCTCTTTTGCATCCTCTAAAAGGGCTTTACGGATTTTCATTTTTGGTAAATCGTATATTTTGGTATAAGTTTATAAGGGCGGTATGACATTTTTACCTTTTTAAGATTTTCAAAGCCCATATCATCGCCTACATTTATATAAGCTACATTATAATGCTCTTTTAGCATTTTTGAAAACTCTCTAAATATAAACTGCGCGCATCCCAAAACTTCAAAATCGGTTTTTTCTATGATAACGGTAGCAGTATCTTTGTTTATCCTCTCTCCTACCGTAAATCCCTTAAGCTCACCGTTGATGTATATAACTAGCCCAATAAGGCTAAGTTCTTGATAATACTTTAGCATCTGTTTGATAGCATATCCCTCTTGATGAATACCCTCTAAAAAAACTTCCGCCTCCTCTTTAGGCATATATTTAACCCTATCCGACACCCACTTGTTAAAAAGATGTAAAATCTCGCTCTTATGCTTATGCGTGTCTAGCTCCTCTATTGTATGATTCGGGTATGATTTTATAAACTTGTTTATCTCTGTTCTTTTTGTATGATAACTATTTCCGCGAAGTTCAATAAGAGAATTGACTTCATAAACATAATCAACTAATTTTTTCTCGACCAAATAAGATTCTAACATCTCAAACATACTACCCGCGGAATCTGCCTCTTTAACAAAATCCTCTATCATTGACGCCTGAACATAGTCAATTCTAGAATAATATGGGGAGGAGTTGTTTGCATTCATAATTTTAAAGCAGCTTATTATCGCTTCTGTAATATTTTTTTTCTTTCCCAAAGGAGGAAGTAGCATAGTAAGTTCGCCGCCGGTCATTATAAAAAGGCAAAAACATTTATTTATAACCGCATAAAACCCGCTGCTATTTGCCAGCCAGATAAAATTTGCCGCAAATGTATAGTCGCTTATATCGGCATCAACTTTTAATAGATACTCTTGCATAAGAGGCTTTGTTGCTATTGTAAATTGTTTTAGTTTTTGCTTATTGACCGTTAAGCTACCCATCTATAATTCATCCTCTTTTTTACAAAGTTGTAGAGGAATAATACATCTTTTTTTTACTTTTACGGTAACATTTTTTAGCAGGTATAATAATCATCTAATTAAGGCTATTGTAAGGGTAGTATATTTATAATTCCAGCCGTTTTACAAACAAATTGGGGTATCGCCAAGCGGTAAGGCAACTGGTTTTGGTCCAGTC
>JAUPKZ010000056.1 GCA_030837195.1 Campylobacterota bacterium | reverse complement strand
GTCACTCAAAACCTGATCTTCAGCCCCAAAGCTTGAAGAAAATGCGATTTTGCCTCTATACTCTTTTAAAAAACAGTCCAACAGCTCTTTTATATCCCTATTTTTAAACTCTCTGTTTAATTCTGCTATCTTTTCTCTCACTTATTTTCCTCTATATACTATAATCATCTGCAGTTGCTTTATATCTGCCTATATTTATCTTGTTCCACGCTCTCTCATGGCAGTAGTACAAAATCATCTTTGTCACAACTTCTATGGAGCCTATGGATGCTGCCATAACTAAGTTGCCGGTTATTATGTATGAAATAACCATTGTGTCGATTGTCCCTACCGTTCTCCATGAGATGGTTTTTATAACCGACCTATATGCCTTCTCCTGCATTTTCACTCCTCATTGTAGAGGCCTGAACTTAGATATCTCTCACCAGTATCGCACAAAATCGTGACGATTGTTTTACCTTTGTTCTCTTCTCTTTGTGCAACTTTATGTGATGCAAAAACATTTGCTCCCGATGATATTCCTACCAAAAGCCCCTCTTTTTTCGCTAACTCTCTTGAACAGCTTATTGCCTCTTCAGTGCTGACTTTTATAATCTCATCATAAATGTGTGTATTTAACACATCAGGCACAAATCCAGCACCTATGCCTTGAATTCCGTGAGAACCGACGCCCTCTCCCGAGAGCACTGCTGAGGTTAGCGGTTCTACGGCAATGATTTTTACATTAGGATTGTGCTTTTTTAAAACTTCTCCTATACCCGTAATAGAGCCGCCTGTTCCCACACCTGCAACCAAGATATCAACTCTTCCGTCGGTATCTTTTAGTATCTCAAGAGCGGTAGTTTTCCTATGAATTTCGGGGTTTGCCGTATTTGAAAACTGTGCAAGCATAAAACTGTTTTCAAGCTCATCTCTTAGCTCTTTTGCTTTGTCGATTGCACCGCTCATACCTCTTTTTGCATCCGTTAAAACTACATTTGCACCCAAAGCCTTTAAAAGATGTTGCCTTTCAATACTCATTGAACTAGGCATAGTTAATATAAGTTTGATTCCCAAACTTGCACATGCACTTGCTAGTGCAATTCCGGTATTTCCGCTTGTCGGCTCAATGACTACGGTATTTTCATTTATAAGCCCATCTTCAATTGCTTTTTGAATCATATAGCTTCCGATTCTATCTTTTACAGAGTGAGTAGGATTCATAAATTCGCATTTTCCAAGTACTAATGCGTTGAGGCTTGCTGTTTTTATCTTCACCAAAGGCGTATTTCCTATAAGTTCCGTCGTGTTTTGTGCATACTTCATAGTGACTCTACCTCAATGTTTTTATTTTTTAGCATCTCATAAAACTTACACGCAAAACAGAACTCTTTGCCCGCTTCGACTATTTTCCATATACAAAGAAAAAATACAAGTAAAAATGAAATCTCTTTTTGCACCAAAAGATTTGCGCCAAGAGCTATAAAGAGTATGATTAGCCCTATATGAGAAGCAAATTCCTTCGCATCCCCGTCCGTAAATTTCTGCTTAGGCTTAATAATCTTGACTAAAAAAGTAGAGATTAAATAGATTGGACTTATATACGGAGTTATATATAGTCTTATTAAAAAATCACAGATTAAAAGATATAAGTAAAACACATCAAAGCTAAATAGATAAGCAACCATTAAAACGACTAAAAGTGCTGCATATAAGCGTGTTTGATTCTCATCGACAAGATTGTACAATTGATATGTATTATTTAACATTCTCATTCTCCCAAAATTTTATTTATTTGTGAAAGTATAATTTATTTTAATAGTAATGTCAAGTAAAATAGTTGTGTTATTGTTTAGTAATGTAGTATGGAATATTAAAACAACCGTATATAAGGGATTTTAATTAAAAAATATTTTATATTTAAATACAAGTAAATTACTTTACATTATTAAAAAAATAGTGTATAATTTTTTGTAATATATTTATACGGAGTCTTAATGTCACTAATTTCTACGAAAGGAACATATGGTTTAGCTGCAATATGTGAGCTGAGCAAGCATCAGGACGCTTCGCCGATGCAGATTAAAGAGATAGCACAAAACGCTAAAATCCCGCAGAATTATCTAGAACAGTTGCTTGGTAAACTAAGACGCGCCGGAATTGTAAAAAGCGTAAGAGGTGCAAAAGGCGGCTATATTTTGGCTCGTTCGCCCGAAAATATCAAAGTACTGGACATACTGCTAGCACTTGAAGATAATTTAAAAGTTACCGATGCACAGATAGAACATCCTATTATAAACCTTTTTTTCGAAGATGCCACACAGAGTATAAAAAATATTTTCGATATAAATATTACTATTCTTTCTCGCTATAAAAACCAGTTTTTAAACTACTCTATATAAGGAAAGCAGATGCCCTCTTGCCCGATAAATTTTAAAAAAGTTGATCAAAATGTTATTAGAATAATTTCCGGATTTGTTTCTATTTTAGGGATTTTATTTATTTTTTCTCCGAATTTGTCTATTGTAGCAGTGTTATTTTATGATTTTTTGGTGCGAGTTGTTGGCTATGAAAAAATAAGCCCGCTTTTTCATCTAAGTAAATTGCTTGCAAATCTTTTGAAGCTAAAAAGTGATGAAATTGATGCAGGGCCAAAAGAGTTTGCTCTCAAGCTTGGTTTTTTGTTTGTAGCAGGCTCTTTTTTAATGTTCTTGTTTGAAGAGATGCTTATTGCCGTCGTAATTATGGCGATGTTAAATTGTTGCACTATTCTTGAAGCTGTTTTTAACTACTGCATAGGTTGTGAAATATATGCACTTCTAAAAAAAGCGAAGCTTATTTAATATTATTCGCTCTTTTTTTGCACAAAGTGACATTCCGTGGTTGAGTAAGGGCACATTTTTGATATGCTCATCTCAAATTGCGCCTCTTCTATACCGCTTTTTTTTCTATCATAATGTCGCATTGCGGCACGAAAAGCGGTAAGAACCATATTTGCGCTGTCTTGATGTTCGGTTGAGATACGCTCAACTTGCTCGCCTTCTGGTTTTGATGTATCTACTACAGGCTTGGGCAGAGATGCATAGCTCTCTTGCAAATCTCTCTCAAGCATAGCAGCATTTTCTAGCGCGCCTTTAACCGTATCCCCTTTTATCATCTCTGTAAATAAAGAGCCTAGCGTTGTCGTATCTTGCGTACCGTTTGTGCCAAACATTATATCTAAGATATACTCTTCATCCCTATTTATGTACATAATGACATAGCTTTTTGTAGCGTGGTCTATACCGACTCCGACACAAGAAGCATCTTCTAACTTACCGTAGTTTTCGGGCTGCATAAGATGTTTTCCGATTTCGGCTCTTAACTCTTTATCTTCAACCATTTATTCTCCGATCTTTTGAATAACGACACCGTTGTCTTTTATAAATTTTGAGATGACCTGCGAGTGATTATGTTCATACGCCCTCAAATATACTATCCGCTTTATACCGCTTGCTATTATATTTTTACTGCAGTCGCTGCAAGGCTCAAGTGTTACATATATAGTCGCGTCCTCTATGCTTATACCTTTTCTAGCAGCCCATATTATGGCATTCATCTCTGCATGGATCTCATAAGTTTTTGACCACTCGTGATGCTCTGAAGTGTACTCTCCCGCCCAATGCTCACGGCAGTTTATATAGCCTGCGGGTGTACCGTTGTAACCTGTACTTAAAATTCTGCCCTCTTTTACTATAACTGCACCGACTTGTTTAGAGACACATTTAGAAGCGGTAGCTATCTCTTGTGCAATTTTTATAAAATTTTCATCATTTAGCATTTTGGTTTAGTTGTCTAAGGATTTTAATATCTGAGTTATTTCTAAGTTTTGCAAAATAGTCGCTTAAGACTTGCTCCCTTTTCTGAGCCATAATAAGATTGATAATTTTGTTTTTTTTGTTTTCATAGGTTGCATCTTTTTGGTGCTCAATAGCTTTTAGATAAAAAATCGTATATGCATTTTTTTCATTGCTGATAATAGGCGTAAATTTATTTGGCTCTGTATTTTCAAGTAGTCTTGAGAGCTCTTTTGGGAGTTTTTCATAAAATAGCTTTTGTTCGCTTTTTGTCACATCACTTATGTTTAGCATAGGATTTGATACTACTTTCTCAAGGCTGTTTTTATCGGGACTTGAGTAGATTATAACATCAAAAGAGAGAGGGCGTGAAAATTCATCTTTGTGAAGATCGTAATATTCTTTAATCTCTTCTTCGCTCGGCTGCGTCATAGATGAGTATGATATATCGGTATATAGTCTTTGTGATAGAAGCTTCTCTTTTGTCTTTTCTTTAAAATCGGTAGAGCTCAGACCGTTTGTTTCTCTAACCATATCATATAGAGCTTCGACGCTCATTTTATTTGAAGCGGCAACCTGTTTTATCTCGTTGTAAACATCTGTAGAGCTTACGCTTATCTTTCTCTCTTGTATTTCCATACCTTCAAGCTTTTTTCTTATGAGATTGTCGGTAGCTTCCTCTTCGGTTGAATTGCTCTTTCGCATCTCTTCTTTGATGTCACTTAGAGTTATAGGCTCTTGTTTTACTACTACGGCAACTCCGTTTACCATTTCTGCCTTTAGCGATAAAGCAAAAATGAAAATTAGAAATATCTTATACATAAACTACCTTTTTTGAAATACAATTTAATTAAAATGTTATTTTACCCGCTTTTAACAAATGATACCCTAAAATACAACAATTAATTTTATGACGCCTGTAAATAGGCGCCATTTTTAGAGGTTTTTTATGGTTGTAACTCGTTTTGCTCCAAGCCCTACCGGCTATTTGCACATCGGCGGTTTAAGAACGGCTCTTTTTTCATATCTTTGGGCTAGAAAAAACGGCGGTAAGTTCCTTCTTCGTATTGAAGATACCGATAAGGCTAGAAATTCGCAAGAGGCTGCGGAGGCGATTGTAAAAGCGTTTCATTGGCTTGGTTTAGAGCATGACGGAGAGATAGTTTATCAGTCACAGCGGGACGATATTTATGCGGTTTATATCAAACGGCTTCTTGATGAAGGCAAAGCTTACAAGTGCTATATGTCAAAAGAGGAGCTAGATGCACTCAGAGAAGAGCAAATAGCAAATAAAGAACGAGCTAAATATGATGGAAGATACCGCGATTTTAGCGGTACTCCTCCTGAGGGAGTAGAGCCTGTTATACGCATAAAAGCGCCTCTTAGCGGAGAGATTGTAGTCAGAGACGGCGTAAAAGGCGATGTTGTTTTTAGGGCTGAAGATATATTAGATGATTTTGTTATAGCAAGAAGTGACGGTTCTCCTACTTATAACTTTGTCGTAGCAATCGATGATCATCTAATGGGGGTCACGGAAGTTATCCGCGGAGACGACCATCTCTCAAATACGCCAAAGCAGATAGTAGTTTATGAATCTCTCGGATTTACCGTGCCGAAATTTTACCATGTACCGATGATTCACAACTCAGAGGGTAAAAAACTCTCAAAAAGAGACGGCGCAACCGATGTTATGGCATACAAAGAGATGGGTTATACTCCGCAAGCGCTTTTAAACTTTTTGGTTCGTCTTGGATGGAGTCACGGAGATCAGGAGATTTTTTCGATGGATGAGATGAGAGAGCTTTTCAATCCAAAAAACATTAACCGTTCCGCGTCAATATACAATACGGAAAAGTTAGACTGGCTAAACTCTCACTATATCAAAAATATCTCAAATAGCACTTTGGCAGAGATGCTTGAGCCATACGGTTTATTGCTTACTTCACATGATAAAAAAGAGATTTTACTCGATGCCCTAAAAGAGAGAGCAAAAACACTTAAAGAGATGGCATCACTTGTAAATGAGATAATTATCGCACCGGTTTCTTATGACGAAAAAGCGGTCGAAAAAGCATTTAAAGGCGATACAGCCGATATTTTAAACAATTTTAAAGAAAAAGTAGCCGCATGCGGTGAGCTTCATCTGCCAAGCGATTATCACCATTTAATGCAAAATACCGTAGATGAGATGGGTATAGGATTCGGTAAAATCGGTCAGCCTCTTCGCGTAGCACTGCTGGGCAAAATGAGCGGACCGGGACTTGACAGCGTAATGGCGATTATCGGCAAAGATGAGACTATTTTAAGAATAGAGAATATTTTAAAAAAACACCATGCGTGAGCGAGTTTTAATACTTCACGGGTGGGGCGGAAGCGATTTCCCTCACTGGCAGAGCCGGCTTGCTTCAGAGGTGGCAAAAGAGTATGGATGTGTAAGTTTTTTAAAGTTTAGCAATTTTGACTTTCCGCAAAAAGATGTATGGATGCAAGAGTTGCTTCAAGAGATGCAAGAGTTTAAACCAACTGTAGTAGTTTGCCACTCTCTTGCAAACATACTCTGGTTTCATCTATGTAATGATGCAAAAATTGCTTCTGTTAAAAAACTATTTCTTGTTGCGCCGCCTAGTCTTAGTTGCGATATAGTGGAGTTAAAGAGCTTTTACCCTTGCAAAGTGCCTGATGCTCTTAATGCTAAAAATGCTTTGCTTGTTGTTTCTACAAATGACCCGTATATGAGCTTAGATGAAGCAAAAGAGCTGCAAAAAAGCCTAAATGTTCCTATAAAAATCATAGAAAACGGCGGACATATAAATACCGCTAGCGGTTTTGGCGAGTGGAAGTGGATATTTGAGGCTATAAAAGAGCCTCAACTCTCTTAATAACGCTTTTAATTCCTTCTTTGTTCTGCTCAGTTACAGATGAGAGAGTATGAGGAAGATTTTTACGCAACTTATTTAGCATAAGCGGAGTATTTTGCTCATTATCTACAAGATACAAAAGTAAAAAAGCATCATTGCTCCAGTGGATAAGCATATCATCTTGTCGTATAATAGATTTTATTTTATTTGCCTCTTGCGCCAAAGATAGCGTATCGCTATTTTCTATACTGATTAGGATTGCAGCAATAATTTTTTCGTTAAATCTAGCGGCATCTTCGTAGCTTGGTGCAATTTGAAGAAAATATCTCTTCGCATAAGCACCGCTTTTTGGATCTATGTTTGCGCTATTTTCTATCATTATGCGTTTGATAAGGTCTTGCGTAATATCTTTAAAAGTTACGACGACAAATGCATCTACGCTCATATCTATATCCACGCTAAAAGCGTGCGGCTCATAGTTTGGCGTTACCATGCTTACGATTCTCTCTTCTTTAGGAAGCTCTAAAATAGCTTCAAACCAATGTTGGTCTTTAGTTATTTTATCGGCGTGAAAATATGAGGGATGAGGAACAAAGTTGTTCACAAAAGCTCCGAAATCTTGAAAACTTTTTAAATGCTTTATTTATAAGAATAGGGTCATTTTTATAAAATAAAACTATCAAATCTTTTTGCAAATCGACTATATTTTGTACCAGTTCTAAAGGAATTTGTTGCATTTTGTTATCTTCCATATGAGCTTTTTTAATTTATTTGACTATAAAATCCAAGTTGAAAATTTTTTTCCCTTAATTTTGCCATTTTTTAGCTTTTGATGTGCTTCATCTATATCGGCACTTCTGATTGCAACAAAACTTTGTCTATCATATATATCTATCTTTCCGATTGACTCTTTGTTAAGTCCCGCGTCTCCCGTAAGAGCGCCCAAAATATCTCCCGCGCGAAGTTTGTCTTTTTTTCCGCCCTCTATAACGAGCGTTATATTTTGGGGTTTCATTTCAAAATTTTTTATATGTTTGAGCGTCTCTTTGTCTTCAAAAAGCCTATTTGTATTTTTATATATTTCTATTTTATCTGTTTCGTTTTGAGTATATAGAGTAAAAGCAAGCCCCTCTTTTCCAGAGCGACCCGTTCTGCCTATGCGGTGTGTATATGTTTCGTTTGTAAGTGCAATATCATAGTTTACAACCATCGATAGCTCTTTTATATCTAGTCCTCTTGCCGCCACATCGGTTGCTATTAAAACCCTGCAGCTTGCGTTTGTAAACTGAATTAAAACATCGTTTCTCTCAAACTGTTCCAAATCTCCATGAATTGCAAGAGCATCGACTCTTCTTTGTTGTAGCTGTGCCGCAAGATCGTCTGCTTGGATTTTAGTATTTACAAAAACAATCGCATTTTGAGGTTCAAATGTGGCAAAAATATCTATCAAAGTCTCTATTTTATCGCTTTGAATTACCTCATAAAATCTCTCTTCAATCCTATTTGGCACCTCGATAGATTTGCTCTTTATATGCAGAGCATCTTTTTGAATACTCTTGCTAATGTCCAAAATTTCATCCGTAAATGTTGCCGAGAAAAGAAGAGTTTGCCTCTGCTTGGGAATAAATGACAAAACATCGTTTATCTCTTCTAAAAAGCCCATATCAAGCATTCTATCTGCTTCATCAAATACTAATGTATCAAGATTGTCTAGTATTAAAGACTCCTTTTTGAGATGTTTTAAGACTCTGCCGGGGGTTCCTACTACTATATGCGCGCCATGACGAAGTGAGCCAAATTGCGGTCCAAAAGCGACTCCTCCGCAAAGAGTGAGTATCTTGATATTGTGTGCAAATTTTGCAAGCAGACGCAGCTCTTTTGCAACTTGTTCGGCAAGTTCTCTGGTAGGACAGAGGACGAGTGATTGGACTTTAAACTTTTTAACATCAAGTTTTGCAAGTATGCCTATGCCAAAAGTTGCCGTTTTGCCGCTTCCCGTTTTTGCCTCCGCGATAACATCTTTACCTTCTAGTATGTGAGGCAAGCCTTGAGATTGTATGGGTGTCATCTCCATGTAGCCTATCTCGTCTAGATTTTTTAACATACTAGCGCTCAGAGATAGCTCTTTAAACTCTTTTTGATTCACACACTACCTTTTTTATTGCAATTTGCAATATTTTTATTTGTTTTAGTGTTATCATTGTACCATTAAAAAAAAGTATTTGAGAGAAGAAGTATGGTAGAAGTAGTTTATGTAATTTTCGGCATATTCGCAGGCGCTCTTGGCGCGTGGGTTATTATAGTAAATAGTTTAAAGAATGAACTCAAAAATGAAGTCGAAAAATCAAATGCATTGTTAAATCAAAATAGCGTACTCAATGAAAAAATCAACGGTTTAAATGAAAAATTCGAAGCACAGATCAGCTTTGAGAGAAATGCCAATAGAGAAAAAATCGAGCTTTTGGAAAAAAACAAAGAGCAGATGAAGTTAGAGTTTAAAGAGATAGCTTCAAAGATTTTAGAGTCAAACTCACAAAAATTTTCTACGCAAAACCAAGAGAGCATAAATAGAATAATTGCGCCTATCAAAGAGCAGTTTAATGAGTTTAAAAAACAGATAGACGATGTATATATAAAAGAAGCAAAAGATCGTTCAATGCTCCAAGCAGAGATAAAAAGCATAAAAGAGATAAACCATCAAATGAGTAAAGATGCAAGAAATCTTACAAATGCACTCAAAGGAGAGAGTAAAAAACAGGGTATCTGGGGTGAGATGATTTTAGAGAGTGTTTTGGAAAACTCGGGACTTAGACTCGGTATAGAGTATGAAAGAGAGGTTAGCTTAGAGCATGAGAGCGATGCAAGCAGATATCGCCCCGATGTAGTAGTACATCTTCCGGATGCAAGAGATATCATCATAGATGCAAAAACTTCGCTTAGTGCATATGAGAAGTATGTCTCTTGTGAAGATGATGCCCAAAAAGAGACATTCGCAAAAGAACATCTCTTCTCCATGAGAAACCACATAAAAACACTCGCTCAAAAAGATTATGCAAATTTAAAAGGTATTAAGACGCTTGACTTTATATTTATGTTTGTACCTATAGAGAGTGCTTTGCTTATGGCTATGGAGTATGATAGCTCTTTATTTGACGAGGCATTTAAAAAGAGTGTTATTTTGGTCGGTCCTACTACTTTGATGGTCTCTCTTCGTGCAGTTGAAAACACATGGAGATATGAACATCAGCAAAAAAATGCTCAAGAAATAGCAAAAAGAGCCGGACTTTTATATGATAAATTTTCAAGTTTCATAGATAGCGTAGAGAGACTTGGCAAGCAGCTTGCAACCGTTCAAAAAACTTATGACGAAACATTTTCAAAAATGCATACCGGAGCAGGAAGCATTACTAGCCAATTTCAAAAACTAGAGTCTTTAGGCGCCGCTGCAAATAAAAGCCTGCCTGAACATATATTAAAAAAAATAGAGTCTTGAGTTTGCTATACTTACGAAAAAAAATTTAGGAATTTAAAATGGAAGAAGCATTTGTAGAAGATTTGCATCGCGATCTTGAGAAAGCTCTTGAGATGATAGATGAAATAGCCGAAAAAGTTCAAAGAAAAGAGTTGGATGTTTTTGAGGGTTTTATGCAGAGTGAAGAGTATAAAAATAAGGTTGTCGAAATAGGCTACAAACTAAAAGAGTTGGGTATAGACATAACAGAGATGAAATAACACAAACAAAACACCAAACCGATGTTAGTTTGGTGTTAGCAAGATGTTATTAAAATCTAAGCATAGCTCCCGCGTAAAAACCTCTAAATTCTATGTCTGCAATTGCATCTACGCCGCTCTCGTCAATGTCTATTTTTTGCATTCTGTAACCCACTTCGACTGCAGGCTGGATAAGCGGAATAAAATCAAGCGTGTAGTCTATTTTTGCTCTTATGTCATACACATTTGAATCACCCGTCGTAATATATTTTATATCTGCTTCAAGACCGATATCGGTAGCAGGTATCTCTGCTCTTGCTCTTGCATAAAGAAGAGGAATTGCAAAAGTCACATCGTCGCTATATCCGCTAAAAGCTCCTGATGGTGCTGCCGTATAAGAAGCATCTATTATTTTGATATCAAGTCCAAGATCAAGTGTTAGCCAAGCGGTATTGTCTAAAATGTTGTAGTACGGGATGATGTCGTACTGTTTCATATCGTAAGAGAGCGTTGTTGTTGCTGCTCCGATATCAAAATCTTTAAACCGGCCGCTCGCACTACCGCTGTCTTCAAGACTTACATACTCTAGTCTAAGATTTGGTAAAACGGGAATAGGGTGCTTTATAAGAGCCCAAACATAAGTTTCGGTTTGCTCTTTTTCGCTTGAAACATAACTACCGTTTGCTCCGCCGTCTGTATAGGAGAGGGTTCCTTTTGGTTCTTGTTCCCAAGCGCCTACCCCGACTTCAACTCTTGCTATATCTGCCATTGCACTAGAAGATAAAAGTGCTGCGGCTGTGAGTGAGTAGAAAATTTTTTTCATATAAATATCCTTTAAATATAAAATAGCATGTCAATTAGAGTAAGATTATATCGGATTTGAAATAAATTTTATAGGGCATTTGCCCTATAAATTGAAAAAGAAAATTTGGGAGGGGGAGAATAAAAAATCAGTTTCTAGTTATTTAGTTGCAGCAGCGATTGCAGCATCGTAATTTGGCTCTTCCGTGATTTCAGGAACGATTTCTTTATAAGTTACTACACCGTTTGCATCAACTACGAAAATCGCTCTACAAGTAACACCTGCAAGAACAGAACCGCCAAGTAATACACCGTAAGCGTTAGCGAAATCTTTGTTTCTAAAATCTGATGCAACAGTTAGCTTATCAATTCCCTCTGCTGCACAAAATCTGCCAGATGCAAAAGGTAAGTCCATAGATACGACAGTAGTTTTAACACCCTCTAGCTTTGCAGCTTTTGCGTTAAAGTTACGAGTCTCAGTAGCACATACACCAGTGTCTAGTGATGGAACAACTATGATAAGTTGTTTTACGCCTTGAGCGCCGCCTACTACTACATCCGCAAGACCTGCAGAGTTAACAACTGTTATTTCAGGTGCTTTATCACCGACTTTTACTTCATTTCCTAATAATTGTACTTCCGTACCTTTAAATTTTGTTGTTGCCATTTTTTTAATCCTTTTTATCTATTTTTTTATTTTAAACGATGTCGGAAGTAATTCCTCCATCTACGCTAGCCGCTATGGCACTAAAGCTTGACACATTCGTGTCAGACAACCTGTTTATTTTTGTATGGAAGAAGTATAGAAGAAATCGGATAATTTTACTCTTAATAAGAAAAAGAACTCTTTTGGTTAAGAACTTTTTAAGTTAAATGACACTTTTTGGACAAATTTCAATCTCGTCTAAATGGCTAAAAGAGCCTTTTCCATACATCTCAATAGCTACTCTACCTATCATAGCAGCATTGTCTGAACAATATTTTAGCTCACTTAAAAGCAAATTTGCATTATACGGTTTTAAAAGCTCCTCAATACGAGAACGGAGGTAGAGGTTTGCGCTTGCTCCACCGACAATCGCAAATGTTTGCGGCGCAACATCTTTAAAATATTTTTTTAGTTTTTGTATGATGTGCGCAGTTGCTATATACTCAAACGAAGCGGCAATATCTTTGTAATCATTTTCACTTGCACTCTCAAGGGCAAGTCTAACAGAGTTTTTTAAGCCTGAGTAAGAGAAAGCGATAAGCGGTGATTGATAAAGAGGAACAGTAAAGTTATACTTTTTTCTATCTCCATTCTTTGCCAACTTCTCTATAACCGGTCCTCCGGGATAACCGAGATTCATCATTTTGGCAACTTTGTCAAAGCTCTCTCCAAAACTGTCATCCATGCTTTTTGCAACCGTTTTTATCTCTTCTAAACTTTTCACTTCCATAATCTGCGTATGTCCGCCTGAAACCAGCAAAACAGTCAATGGAAAAACCGCCTCTTTTTCTATAAATAGAGAGTAGATATGCCCGATGAGATGATTTACTCCGATGATGGGAATATTTAATGCAATAGAGATAGCTTTTGCCATAATCACACCCTCAACAAGAGTAACGCTAAGCCCAGGAGTCGTAGTAACCGCAACGGCTTTTAAGCCACTAAAATATGGCTTGCACTCCTCTAAAATCTTAGGAAGCGCCTCTGCATGAAGTCTAGCGGCAAGTTCGGGAACAACGCCGCCATAAACGGAGTGTTCTAACTCTTGAGATATCTTTTTATGGAAAAGAAGCTTTTTTGTGGCAATCTCCGTTATCGCGATAGCGCTGTCATCACATGAGCTTTCAATTGATAGTATCAAAAGCTATCCTTTAGTTTTATCATATTTTTATCTATATACCCTTTAAATATATTTTTGATTATTTTATTTGCAAAATCTAAATTATTTATATTATCAAGAGAGGTATTAAACTCTATCTCTAAAAAAGAGCCATTTTTGTTAAATGTCAATGTTATCTCTTTCTCGTTTAACTCAAGAAGAGATTTTTTTATCTCGTTTATGATAGATATCAGCGCCAATGATAATATAGATACAACCTTTGTCTCTTGGGCGTTGTTTATCATTGTCAATTTTATCTTTTTATTTTGCAAATGGTGAGCGATAATTCTTTCTATATCACCGATAGCAGTATCTATATCTTTTAAAACAGAGTCGTTTTTTGGGTTAAAAAAGTCAAAAAAACCATCCATTGTAGTTGAGAGAGAGTTTATGCTATCTTCTATGATGTCAAGGTTTTTATCTAAATTTTTTGTTTTGTCAAATGAGGTTTTCGTAGCCATAGCTGCAAGGCTTATAGTATTTAATGGTTGTTTCCATTGATGAGATATGTTAGAGAGTATCTCGCCCATAAGTGCAAATCTCTCTTTTTCAAAACCGATATCACTACTCATATATGCTCATTTTTTAGATAGCTTCTAACTTCATTGTCTATCATAAAGATATCATCAATGCTTTTTGGCGGAGTGTCAAACTTTTCGTAAGCATGAATAACCGTTTTTGCTATATCCATAAAGCCTATCTCTTTGGATATGAACTTCTCGATAGCGGCTTCATTTGCTGCATTTACTACAACTCCCAGAGATGGATTTTTAAGCAGTTCTTCTTTGATACTCCAGATAGGGTATCTCTCAGTTGTTATCTCACGAAATTCAAGAGAGCCAATTTTTAACAAATCGACATGTGGGAGAATATTTTCTTGCATTTTACCATCAAGCGCGAAAGCGATGGGGAGCTGCATACTCGCATTTGCAAAATGTGCGGTGGTTGAGCCGTCTTTAAAGTCTATGAGTGCATGGATAAGCGACTTTGTCTCAATGATAGCATCATATCTGCCCTCTCCAAAGAGCCATCTAGCCTCCAAGAGTTCAAACATTTTGTTCATCATCGTAGCACTGTCTATGGTGATTTTCTGTCCCATCGACCAATTTGGATGTTTTTGAGTATCTGCAAGAGTCGCACCTTTGAGCTTATCTATCTCCCAGTCGCGAAATGCTCCGCCGCTTGCGGTGATTATCATCTTCTCTATAGGGCGGTTCTGCATCAGATACCAAAGTCCGAAATGCTCGCTGTCAATAGGCTGGATTTTGTTTGTGTCTATAAATGCGCCGCAAGCAACGAGTGATTCTTTATTTGCAAGAGCCACTTTTTTACCGTATTTTAGAGCGCTAAGCGTCGGGCGTAGCCCTAAAAAACCGACAAGCGCATTTACTACCAACTTGCTATTTGACTCTTCTATAACTCTTAAAATTGCCTCTTGCCCATATAAAACACTGCTATGGTTTACTCTGTTAGTGTCTTCTTTGTTTGCGACAACAACTCTTTTTGGGTTATGCTCTTTTATCTGTTTGTTTAGCAATTCTATATTATTGCCGGCAACTAAAACTTCAACACCGAGATTAAATTTTTTTGCAACCTCAAGCGTATTTACGCCGATAGAGCCGGTAGAGCCGAGTAGTATCAAATCAAACTAGCCCGCGAAGAAGTACCAGCATTACTATACCGCCAAAGAGATAGCCGTCTATACGGTCAAGTACCCCGCCGTGCCCAGGTAGAAGAGTTCCGCTATCTTTTACACCTGCATTTCTCTTAAGTGCGCTCTCATAAAGGTCTCCGAAGATGGAGCTTGTAGAAACCATAAGAGAGACGATAAATGATATACCCAAATCAACTATGCTAAGCCCTATAAACATACCGCCTATAGTAGCGGCAGAAATTCCTCCGGCAACACCCTCTAGTGTTTTATTCGGGCTTGTCGGGCTAAAGGGTGTTTTGCCTATGCTTTTGCCTACCGCATATGCTCCCACATCCGTAAGTGCAACGACTGCTACAAGCCATAAGAGTGCTAAAATACCATACTCCTGATACATAGTAAGAATGAAGAGCATACCGGCAGTCGGATATATAAATGGCATAAAGTTTTTCCAAGTTATATCTCTGTTAAAGGCAACAACGCTTGCGTATGCAATACCTGCTAAAACAAATATATCGTCCCCTTGCGAAAATATTGCCGCAACCAGCCAAATTGCAACGGCAAAGTAAAGCAGGTCGTTGTTTTTTATATCAAATAGATTCATAGCCTCTTTAAAAGCTAAAATATAGATAACTCCAAGCGTTAGCCATATCAAAAAAAAGTTATCAATTAAACCAATAATAAGTACTCCGGCTAATAGAGCCAACCCTGTAATCAATCTATCTTTTGGAATCGTATCTAATATATTCACTGTCTATCCTGATAATTTATTGTAATATAATAACAAATCACACTTTAATATCTAATATATGCAGAGGAGTTTGACTCTCTTTTTCTTCATTCTCTACAGCCTCTTGTTTTTTGCCTCTTGAACTCTCTTGATCTGCTTCATGCTTTTGATGTTCGCGGTCAGGATCTACTTGTTGATTTTCTTCAGTCGGGCGAACTTCTGCTATTTCTTGTTCTCTCTCTTGAACAATACTCTGGGCTACTATGTTTTGAAACTCCACACGGCTGTTATGTGTGTTTGCAACCGAAGCAACGCTTGCCATTTGTTGATTTACATAGATTGCGTTTCCTATCGGACCGACTGCCACATTTAGCTCCTTGTATCGATTTCTATAGTTTTATATTTGTTATAAAGCACATTTGCGCCGTTTTGTATGCTAACTTCTCTTCGTGGAGTATAATCGACCAAATACCTGTCTTTCTCAAACATAGTAAAATCAACGCATAGTCTTGCAGCACTCTCTATGATATTTATGGGTACATTTTGCTTATCGGTTGTAATTATAACATGAGCAGATGGTCTATCTTTCATATGAAGCCATATATCTTTTGCTTTTGCGCCTCTTAGAAGTTCAATATTGCCTTTTTCATTTTTTCCAAGCTCTACTTTGTACCCTTCCACAAAAAATGTCTCTATAGACTCATTTACCTTTATTTTTTTGTTTTGTGCCGTTTTTGGAAAAAGAAGTTCTATCTTAGCTATATCCTTTGCTTCTTGTACGGTATGGATAAATAGTTTTGTATGCTTAATCTTCTCTTGCAAGCTCTCTTTTTCTATATGCAGGTGAGCGGCTCTTTGTTTTGCTTTTTTGCTTCTTGCAAAGAGAGCATTTACCATCATCGAAACTGATGAAAACTCTTTTTGAAGTTCAACTCTTGCCGTGCTTCCGTCATAGTCTTTTAATTCTAAAACCCTCTGATAAGGTTTGATGGAGTTCATATTTGCCAAAAGAAGATTGCCGTAATGATTGTATTGTTTTGACTCTTCCTCTAAAACAGCTTCATCATCAAGCTCATGAAGCAGTTTTTGAAATTTTTTTAGCTTTTTTTCCAAAGAAGATATTTTTTGCTTTTTAAGAGATTCTAATCTATTTTTTAGCTCATCTTCATATGTTTCATACAAAAATTTCTCTACATCATAAATTGGATACTCTTTTGCTTCAAATGATGCTTTTGGAACGGCTAAGAGCTCTTGCCCCACGCGCACTTCACGAAAAGATGAAAAAAGGTCAACATGGCGAAGCGCCTCAAGCACAATCTCATTTTCATCTAAAATAATGATATTTGTATGCTTGCCGGTAAACTCAAACTGCAAAAAAGATATCTCCTCTTTGTATGTAGAGGTGAGTGATGTCTTAAATCTTAACAGCTTGTCGTCATTGACAAGTTCGATGTTTAGTATGTTTGAGCGGTTAAATCTTTTTGAGAGTACGACATCAAAAGGGGCATTGTAGATTTTTGAGCGGGAGTATGATGTACATTTAAATATTTTTGAGTCTGTTTTTTGCATCTCAAAGTAAAGCTCGTCGTCTCTGTCAAATACAACTTTTATAATGGTGTCGCTCACCCTGTAAATAGCTGATATTTTTGTAAATTTTTGCAGATAAGCAGTTATCTGTTTTAAGTGTGATAGTTTCATAAAAAGATTTTATCATATTTGCCTTTTATCGGACGAATTTCCCTATCTTTATTTATTGTACATTTTATTGATTAATATTTATACAATTAAATGTATTTTAAAGTTGCAATAAATAGTATAGTTTTAATATTGATTTTAGATTAAGGGGAAAAGATGGCAGATTCGGTTGAAATTTTAAGCACGCTAAAACTTGTTTATACAATCTATGCTTTGCTTGCCATATCGCTTATAGGCTGGTATGGCTATCGTATAACGCAAAACGGGGAGCCGAAACAGACGGTTAAACCTTTGTATTTTTGGAGCTATGCAATTACGCTTGCAATTATTGGGACAGGGTTGCACTTTTTGACTTTCAATGTCGTGCCTTGGGTACCGATGGACTTAAACAGAGCAAACATAAGTGCCGAGAAGACTTTTAAAGTAGTTTATGAACAACATAACATCATGCTTGAAGAGAAGCCGATGCAGGTTCCATGCGGTAAGTATGTCGTTTTTGATGCAAAAAGCAATGATTTGACTTACGGCTTTGGGATTTTTAGACAAGACCACACTCTTGTCGCGCAGATGCAGGTTGTTCCAAACAACAAAAATGACCTAATGTGGATATTTCACAAAAATGGAACTTACTATGTCCGTTCTACAGAGTATTCAGGTCCAAAAGGCTCACAAATGATTGTTGAAGATGCGATTGTGGTGAGCGGTTGTCAAGAAGATGACAGCCACTCTATGAAATAAAGGAGGTATATATATGAGTTTTGTAAAAACACTTATAGAGGGAAATGAAGGCGGTCTTAAGCATGAGGGGATGACGCCGATGCAAAAAATTGCGATGAGATTTGTTGTGATAGGTTTGCTTTACTACGGCTTAGCTTCGGTTGAGGGTATGATGATGAGAATGTATGAGATTAAGCCTCTACCGTTCATTGATGAGACGCACTTTTTCTCGAT
>JAUPKZ010000009.1 GCA_030837195.1 Campylobacterota bacterium | reverse complement strand
TTCATCACCGGGGTCTACGGTACTCAGCAGAACGTTACCAATGGATTGTTTGGCCCCGTTGGAAACAACAATCTGATCCGGAGTAAAATCCAAACCATTGTCGCGTTTCATTTTTGTAACGATTGCCTGACGAAGATCAAGAAAACCAGGCACAGAGTCCTAGAAATAAAGTGTGCTATGGAACAATAACGTAACTAGCCAAAAAAATCATAAACTTGAAAGGCAATAGAGGCGAAATGACGCGAAATTATTTAAACCATAAAAATAATTGTTTATGAACTATCCCGCTCATTTGGAATATTTTTTTCTATGCTTAAGACCGCACCTTTAATTTCTAGAATATTTGACTTTGTATCCAAAAGCCCCATTGAAGGGTGGTCGCTTGTTATAACAGCCTTACCTTGAAGTATGCCTTTTTGTGCATCGATATCAACATCGATCTCATATTTACACTCATGCGCGCTAAGCGTTATTAAAAAAAAAGATGTTAATAGAGCTATTTTTTTCATAATATATTTATCCTTTTATATAAGAAATTGTATTGTAACTACAAAAAGAATACAAATTGCAACAGCTTAAAATGATACATATCAATAGAAATTATTTTGATTATTAGATAAAATACATTTATGGAAAATAAACTAAATAAACGAGAGCGATACAAAGCTCAATTAAAGCCGATTGACTACTATAAGGACTTCGAAAAAATAGATTTTGAAAGCCTTAATGAGGGAGATAGATACTATCTGCAAGATTTTGGTATCTTTAATGTCGAATTTTTAGAAGATGAATTTACTATTCGCTTGCGTATCCCAGCAGGCAGAATCGAAGCTGAGCAGTTTCAAAAAATCGCCGATATCGTTGAAGAGTATGACCTTAGCATTGTTATTACCGCAAGAGGCGGGCTACAACTACACGGTGTTTATGCGGATAATGTTTTAGAGATACATAAAAAAGTAAATGCCACAGGGCTAACTACTTGGCAGAGTTTTGGAGACAATGTAAGAAATATAGTTGCGGATGTATATGACGGGTGCGGAGAATACTCTGAAATAGAGGTTTATCCTCTTGTTATGCAGATGCATGACTATATCATAAAAAACCCTCGCTATGTAGGGATGCTCCCTCGCCGTATATCCATAGGTATATCCGGCAATCGCGCAAATGTAACCTCTTTCTTTGCCAATGATATATACTTCGCACTTGCCAAAAAAGAGAATACTTTTGGATTTAATGTATATATGGGCGGTAAAAATACCGAAGTAGCACAAAGTGCCGATATTTTCCTAAAAGATGATGAAGTATTTGACTTTTTTAAAGCGTTTGTAGAGACATTTTACACTCACGGCTCTCGTTTTTCTCGTGCAAAAACACGCCTTTTCCATATGATAGAAGATATCGGAATGGATACTCTTAGAGAACTTATACAAAAAGAGTATAAAAAAGAGTTGCAAAAAGAGGGTGTTCTTATTTTAGAAAAAGCAACATTTGGAGAATTTCATAACCTAAAAGATGGAACTTACGCTTTTTGCTACCAAACCGATTTCTCAAGATTAAACACAAAAGAGATTCAAGAAATAGCATCTTTTGCAACGAAAAACAGCGCACAAATCCGTATAGGTATAGATCAAAAAATATATCTTATAGGGCTTATGGAACCATCTTCGCCGCTCAAATCTCCTGCACTCAGCCAAACAATAGTCGCATGTGCAGGAAATTTATGCCCTTATGCAGTATGGAGCATAAAAAATGAAACTGCCTATCTTCCGCTAGAGAAAATAAACAAGTACCAGATACAAGTAGGCTTTTCCGGATGTGCTAAAGGATGCGGAAGACATAGGCACACAGACATCGGTCTAATAGGGCTTAAAACCAATAATTTCGGCGATACCGACGGGGGTGCGAGAATTTTCTTAGGAGCAGAGCATTCAGACGGAGCTTCTACGGCAAGACAACTATTCTCAATGGTACCGTTTGCTCATCTTCACCGTACAGTCTCTTTAGTTATAGAACTTTTTGAGTTAAGCGGATACACAAACTTTGAAGAGTATGCAAAAAATATTTTAAACAAATACTCTGAAGATTTTCTATCTCTTTGGGTTTTGGCAAATTTTGAAACAAAAAAAGCCATCCCTCTTTTAAAACTAGAAAAACAGGAGTCTTATGAGTTTGAAAAAGAGCTTCTAAAAAAAGAGTTTGCGGATTTAGACTTTTGGGGCTATGTTGATGAGAATTTTTTCAACGCAGTTAGCTACTTATCTAAAAAACTATGGACGATTGAGGGAGAAGACCCTCACTATAAACCAAAAATTGAGAGAACTAATTTTCGCTGAGTGCTATCATATAGCCCTCACCTTTAATATTGACTATCAAGTTTTTAGATGTTTTGAGTCTTAGCCTTTTTATGAAAGTGCGAAGCCTCTCATCGCTTGTCTCTTCCTTCCACAAAGTCATCTTTATGGTAACATCATCTACTATTTTACTTCTGCTTTGAAGCAACAAAGAGATAAATTTAATCTCATTTTTCGATAAAGAGACAAATCTCTCATTCCTATATAAAGAGTTTGTAGTCTTGTTGAAGCTAAAATCATCGCAAAGCTCTACTATCTTTGTAGAAAACTTAGATGCTATGCTTTTAATGTATCTCAAAAGTTCATCAGGGTCAAATGGTTTTATAAAGTATTTTGTAACTCCTACATCAATTGCGCCTAAGAGTTTATCTTTTTCGCTAAATGCGCTTATCATTATAATAGGTATAGTTGGGTTTGAGTATCTTAGCTCTTTTGCCATATCCAAACCACTCATTTTTGGCATCATAATATCCGTAATAATGATATCGGGCTTTACCTTTTCATATATTTCTAGCCCTTCAATACCGTTTTTTGCTATGCTAAAACTGTAAAAATTGTCCCCTATTGCCTCTTTAAGAAGCCTTGCAAGATTCTCTTCATCTTCAACAAGCAAAATTTTTAGTTCTTTTAGTGATTTATCTCTCATATGTTATCCAATTTTACCGAGTGGAATTTTTATTATAAAAGTAGTCGTACTTTTTTTACTCTCTACATCAAGAGAACCTCTCAGGCCTTGTTCACAAATCATTTTTGACATAAAAAGACCAAGCCCAGTGCCTCTGCTCTTATATTTAGTCGTGAAGTAAGGCTCAAATATCTTATCTAAATTCTCTTTTGGTATGCCTCCTGCATTATCCATAACCTTAATAACCGCAAACTCACCCTCTTTTTTCGCGCTTATGGTTATCTCTCTAAATAGTATGCCGTTTTTTATGAAAGCATCTTTTGAGTTATTGATCATATTTATAATAACCTGTGTAAACTCATTTGTAATTCCAAGTACTTCCATATCGTCCAAGTCACATTTTATATGTATCATTGCTTCATCTATGATGCTTTCTAAAAGCACAATTGACTCTTTTATGCTCTCGCCGATATTAAAATAGTGCTTTACTTTTTCCGGTTTAAAAAAATTGCTAAAATCATCTATAGTATGCGACATATTATTAATAATATGCATACTCTCGTCATAAAATTTTGAAATTGCTTCATCATTGCCGTTTTGCGCCGCTTTTTTGATATTAAAGAGTGTAAGGTTTAGCTCCATTAGAGGCTGACGCCACTGATGCGCTATATTTGCAATCATCTGTCCAAGGCTTGCATGCCGTGATTGCCAAAACATAACTCTTTGCTTCTCTTCATTTTTTTCTATCTCTTCGCTTACTCTTTTTTCAAGTGTTTGGTTGAGTTTTTTAAGCTCTTTTGTTTGAGCTTCTACTCTTTTTTCTAAGTTTTTATTTAACTCTTCGTACTCTATCTCTTTTTTTAAAAGACTCTCTCTTAAGAGCACCTCTTTTGTCACATCGTAACGAATGGCAACATACTCTACAATTTCGCCATCATCATCTAAAATAGGACTTATAGTAGTATTGACATAAAATGTAGAGCCGTCTTTTGCTAAATTTTTTACAGTACCCTTATATATCTGCCTATTTATTATCGTATCCCAAAGCTCTTTAAACTTCTCATCCGCTACATCCGGATGACGGATAATATTATGCGTTTTACCTAGCAACTCTTCTTTTCTATATCCGCTAATAGCACAAAACTCATCATTAACAAAAATTATAATGCCGTCTTTGTCTGTTTTAGAGATGATATTTGTTTTCTCTATCGCTTGGATATACTGATTTTGCATCTCTACCAAACCATTAAAATTATTTTAGTTCACCCCAATGATTGCCTATATTTAGACTTGCTTTAAGCGGCACATTGAGTTTCATAATATTTTGCATAACCTCTTGAAATCTGTTTGCCAAGTGTTGTGCTTTGCTCTCATCTACTTCAAATATAAGTTCATCGTGGATTTGCAAAAGCATCTTTGCATCCAGTCTCTCATCAATTATAATTCTATCTATCTTATTCATAGACAACTTTATAAGGTCACTAGCACTCCCTTGAAAAACGCTATTAACCGACTCTCTCTCATATGCAGCCCTAAACATAGGCGACGCATTTTCATAATCAAAATAGCGCCTTCTGCCAAGCAGAGTCTCAACATACCCTATTCTCTTAGAATTCTCCACAATTGAGTTAAAATAGCTTCTAACAGTAGGAAAAGAGTTAAAATACTTCTCTATAATCTCTTTTGCTTCTTTTGGAGTAATGCCTAGAGTTTCTGATAGTTTTTTTTGTCCCATACCATACAAAAGTCCAAAATTTACCGTTTTTGCTATATTTCTCTTCGCAAGTGCCTCTTCTTCTCCAAAAAGCGCTATAGCCGTTTGCAAGTGAATATCTTTATCATGCATAAACGCATCTACAAGCACTCTGTCTTGTGAAAAATGCGCAAGGAGTCTAAGCTCTATTTGCGAATAGTCTATGCCTATGAGTTTTTTACCGCAAGGCGCCACAAAAGCTTCTCTTATCTTTGCACCAAGCGGTGTCCTTGTCGGAATGTTTTGCAGATTTGGGTTTTTAGAGCTTAACCTTCCAGTAGAAGTGCCGGTTTGCACAAATGATGTATGGACTCTGCTTTTCTTGCTCTGTTTGCTTAGCTTTAACAAAGGTTCTATATATGTTGAATATAATTTATAAACCTCTCTATAATCCAAAAGAAGCTCAATAATAGGATGCTCATTTTTAAGTGAACTTAAAACATTTTCATCGGTAGAGTAGCCTGTTTTTGTTTTTTTGCCTGTACTTAAACCAAGTTTCTCAAAAAGTACTGCTCCTAGCTGTTGAGTTGAGTTGATGTTAAACTCTCCACCTGCAAGATTGTAGATCTCTTTTGTGAGTTTTGCAAGACTATCTTTTACTTGCGATAAAAACTCTTCTAAGAGCTCTCCATCGACTTCTATACCGGCTTCTTCCATCCTCAAAAGAGTCTTTATAAAAGGTATCTCTACTTCTTGTGACTCTTTTATGAGATGTGAGGCATTTTGAAGCTGAAGTTTTTCTAGAAAAAGATAGTAGAGCCTGTATGTCATATAGGCATCTTCTGCAGCATAGTTTGCCGCATCTTCTAATGCCACGGAAGCAAATGTCTCATTTTTTTTAACCGTATCTTTATAGGCTATCATGGTATGATTAAAGTATCTCTGACTTAGCTTGTCAAGAGAGAGTGCATTTTCCGGATCTACAAGCCAAGCAAGTATCATAGAGTCTGAAAAGATATCCAAATCCTCTTTTAAAAACCTGCAAACAAAATGCAAATCAAATTTGATATTGTGTCCGACCACATTAGAAGCAAATATCTTTCTTAGTGCTTTTTTTGCATCTTCTATGCCTACTTGTTCTCCTACGCCGAGGTAAAAATGAGCTATAGGAACATAGTATGCTTCGTTATTATTAAAACAAAAACTAAACCCTACCAATGAGTCATTTTCATAATCAAGTCCGGTGGTTTCTGTGTCAAAAGCTACTACGGTACTATTTTGCAAAGTATCTAAAACTCGAAACAACTCCTTTGCATCATCAAGAAGTACAGCCCTAAATGCAACTCCCTCTTTATCTATTTTTTGCCGATAATCTTGCTCTTTTGCCTCGATTTTTTGCTCTTCTTTTTCACCCTTAGCTAGATTTTTTGCATTTAAAACTCTTAGTATCGCATTTTGTTCATACTTTACAAGCTCGTCATAGATATTTAAAAACGGATTTTCTATATCCATTTTATAATCTTCAAAATCAAACTTCTCAAATATATCGTGCTTGAGCGTTACAAGTCTTTTTGACATATAAGCATCATCTTTAAACTCAGTGAGCTTTTTATTTACGCCTGCAGGTTTTACCAAATCTATATTTTTATAAATATTCTCAAGTGTTTGGAACTCTTCTATAAGCTTTTGCGCTCCGACTTTTCCTATACCCTTGACTCCGGGAATATTATCCGCACTATCTCCGACTATGGACTGATAGTCACAAAACTGCTTTGGAGTAACGCCGTATTTTTTAAAACACTCATCCTCATCCATTACTTTTTTTGTAATGGCATCTACCAACACGACTTTGCCGTCGTCTATAAGCTGATGCAAATCTTTGTCGTGAGATACTATGCGGACATTATAGTTATGTTCTTTTGCATGATGCACTACCGAGGCTATTATATCATCCGCCTCATAGCCATTTGCTCCCAATGTTTTATATCCCATCTTATCTATCCACTCTATGGCTATGGGAAGCTGCTGTATAAGCTCCGGCGGCGGCGGTGTTCTGTGTGCTTTATACGCCTCTGAAATCTCATTTCTAAATGTAGCACCCTTGGAGTCTATGGCAAAAATGAGGTAATCGCTCTCGTGATCTCTTTGAAGAGAAGATATAAAATTCAAAAAACCCGTTAAAAGTCCTGTCGGAAAACCCTCTTTATTTTTTAAATACTGCGGAAGAGCATAAAAACTGCGGAAAAAAAATCCGAATGTATCTATAACGGTAACTGTTTTGCTCATACCTTTATGCTATCCATTACTGCATCAATGCTATCTTCTAAAATATTTATATCATACCCTGCATCTTGCGCGATTTTTAGCCCAAAATTTATAGAAACTTCTGCAAAAGGCTTATTTATAGGGACTATTCGTTTTACAATATTAAGAGCCGTCGCATACTCTTTTATGCTATTTGGAGCACTTGAAGGAGTATCGGAGTATCTTATCATTTCTATGAAATCATTATCAAAGCCCCAGTGTTCAAAAACAAGAGCCGTGACTTCGCCGCATGTTGAACCTACATAACTCTTCTCAACCGCTGCCAAATTGTTTGATGTTTCAACTTCGCTTGCAAAACTAACTGCTTCATCGTCTTGTATAACTTCGCTAGCAATAAGTATTTTCCCCGTCTCTTGCAAAAATGAGGCAAGATAGAGTTTTTCTGCCTTTGCTCTAGATACTTTATTGTACCAGTTAAGCATAAGAGCAGATTGAAGTGCAGATATATGGGCGAACTGCTCGGATGTAACTCTATAAGGCTGCATATCTACATTTAAAAGTTTTCTAACAGAGTTTCCGATTGCAATAGAGCGAGTCATACCCATACCAAAAAGACTAACTGCTTGCGCAGCATTTTTAATCTCTCTGCCAAATCCGTAAAGAGGCGAATTTGCTATTTTCAATAGATTTGCAATAATCATGGGGTCTTTTTCTACAATATTTGCCATATCTTTGATAGTTGAATTGTCATCCGCAAAAATCCTGTTTATCTCTACAATCGTAGTAGAGAGCGGTGGAAGGGCTTTTATGCTTTCTATAATTGAACTTTTCAAATTTTACACCTTTTTTAAAACCTATTATAGCAAGATAAATATAAAATTTAATTAGTATGACACTCCGTTAAACTTTTTTGCTCTCTTGTAAGATAGTCATACCCGTTATAAATCGTGTATGCACCATAAAGTATAATTGCAAAAGACGATAAACTCATCATCATATTTCTAAAATTTGTAGCACCGGCAAGCGATGCTACAAAACCAACCGTAAACATCGCAGGAATTGTACTAATACCAAATAACATCATCACAAGCGCACCATATAACGGGCTTGCAGTGCTTGCCGCAGTAATGGCAAAAAAGTAAACAAAACCGCAAGGCAACAATCCGTTTAGCATCCCTAAAATAAAAAAACTGCTCTTTGATTTTGAGTTTAGAACTCTTTTAAATATCTCTTTATAAAAAGATGATGACGCGAAGGAGTATTCTACAAGCGTTAAAAATTTTATCTTACCCATCAATGAAAGACCTGCTAAGAGCATTGCAACTCCCGCAATTAAAAGTAAAATACCGTTTGCAGTATTGCTAAAGGTAACGACTCCTCCAAGAGCTCCAAAAATAGCCCCTAAAATAGAGTATGTAAAAACTCGCCCAAATGAGTATAAAAGATGCGAAATACTTTGCGAAATTTTTGAGTTTTGCGGGTTGATTTTTATGGCGGAGTACGCCAAAACTATTCCGCCGCACATCCCTATGCAGTGCCCAAACGAGCCTAAAAAAGCTATGCTTACGATTGTAAAAAGGTTGACACTCTCCATCTTGCTACTTTTGGCTAAGCTGTTTTTTAATAAGAGGATTGTGAAGAGTCTCTCCTCTTAGAACCTTAAGGCGCATATCATCAAAACCTATAAGCCCCTCTTTAGAGCTCTCATATGCACCAAATCCATACCCCATAGGAGTTTTATCCGTTTGAGAATAAAATGCCGCTCTTGCATCTATCCATTTTTGCGTATCTCTGCTCATAACCCAAACCTTTGCCTCATCTTTAAAATCTTTATCTTCTAGCCATTTTACCATACCGCCGTGGTCATGAAAAAACCAGCTTCTGCCATTTTTGGCAATTACTTGCGAAGCATCGCTTAAATTATCTATTAACATTCCGCAATCACTATCTTGATAAATCCCCGCCTTCATCACAATGGGTAATTGCTCTAAATTACCATCTTGCGTAACAATAAACCTTTTTGTTGATGCAAGAGAGAAAAAAAGCACAACAATAGCTATAGCCAGTAAAATAATAAATATCAAAGGAGTAAGCTTTTTTAACATTTTATATCCTTATCATAAATGCTCTTTTGACATAGGATGACACGCATCAACCGTCTCTTTTAAATCCTGCTTTTGCACATGCGTATATATCTGCGTGGTTAGAAGCGATGCATGCCCTAAAAGTTCCTGTACAACTCTTAAATCGGCACCACCTATAATAAGGGCCGTCGCATATGAGTGCCTAAGCACATGCGGAGATACGCCTAAATATTTTTGTGTTATCTTATATGCAGATATACGGCTAAGTTTTTTGCCCTGATAGTTAGCCCACACAAACACTCTCTCCTTTGGCATAGCGTGCAAATACTCATCAATAGCTTCTTTAGCTATATTTGCTATCGGAACTATCCGCTCTTTTTGACCTTTTGCATGTCTTATACGCAGCCACTCTCCCTCAATATCCTCTAGGCGAAGAGCTAAGCACTCGCTCACCCTTGCTCCGCTTGCGTATAAAAAAAGTATGAGAGCATAGTCTCTAAGACCAAGAACCGTACTTTTATCAATCATCTTAAGTGCATTTTGTATCTCTTTGTAAGAGAGGAATTTTGGAAGAAGCTTAGGAATCTTTGAAAGTTTTAGTTTTGTTTTTTCATCGGTAAAATGATTTTTATAACAATAGTCAAAAAAAGCATTTACCGAAGATAACTTTCTGTTGAGCGTTCTTTTGTTTTCATACCTGCCTAAGAGCTCAAAAAGCGAAGCAGAGTCAATCTCTATAAGAGGCTTTTGCAACAACTCTTCTATCTGAAGCAAATCACTTTTATATGCTTCTACACTCTTTTTGCTAAGGGCTCTTATGACGCCTATGTACTCTATAAAAGCCTCTAGCTCGCCGGACATCTCTACTCTACCGATATATACTCATCATCTACATAAAATATTTTATCGGCTATATGTACATAACCCTCTTCTAAATCTACTTCATATACGCCGTGCTGTGTTAAATCTTTAGATATCTCTATGAGATACCCTGCTTTTTCCAAAGCATAAAGCTTGTCTTTATGAAGTATCATTCCCAAGAAATGAGCAAACGGAAATTTCAACTTTGCATTTTGGTTTAAATCTGCACTCAAAGAGATGATTTCGCCCTGTTTTGTAGCTACAAATATATTTTTACCGTCACTTACAACGCTTCTTATATCATAAGAAACACGCGTCTCTTTTTGCGAAAGAGATAAAATTTTATTTCCTGTTGCAGCCACTATTTTCCCATCTATAAGCTCAAAAAAGATGACATTATTAAAATGCTTTTCACTGCCTACTATAACAGTTCTTAGCTTCTTCTTTGTAGTTATCTGCACTATGACAATCTTACCGTCAAGCGTTGAAAATATAACCAAATCATCTCTAAAAACAGGTTGAACAATTTTAGAATTAACCACTAAAGGAGCATCGCCTTGTTCTTTTAATATCAAAGTTTTAGTAGGAATCGAGTAGAGCGCCATCTCATTATTTGCAAACAAAACGGCTAAAATATCACCGTTAATACTTGCAGTTGCAATCGTTCGCTTAAGATTAAATTTCTCGGTTTTTGTTTTATCTTTAACATTGGCAATCGTTAAATTTCCATCTATCGTAGCGCTTAATATCCAACCGTTGCTATGCCCTAGCAGAGTATTCTCTTCATCTATTTGAATATCCACTATTTGGTTATTTACCAATACTCTTCTATCTTCTAAAAGAGCCGCGCTTGAAGATATGTCACTTATGGTTACATCGCTGCCTGATACATTTTCCCAGTCATCAACCACAACATCCGGCTTATAAACCTCTTTTGAACTGCATCCGCTAAAGATGGCTGCAAAAGTTATAAAAATAAAAATTATCGTTTTCAAAATATTACTTTATCCCATAATGCAAAAGAGACAGTGCCAACTTGTGTAACGGCGACTCATTTGAAATTTTTAACAACGCATTGTGAGCCTCTTGGATTTTATTATTGTTCAAAAGCATCACGGCAGATTGCACTAAAGCCAAATCCCTATATATTGCATCTTGTTTTAATGCATATTTTTCTAATTCTACCTCATCTTTTGCCAACTCATATTTAACCAAATCTTCTACTATAGCAACATCCGAGTTTTTCAGCTTTTCAAGAGCATCTAAATCTTTATTTGAAACTGCATAAGAAAACTTCCAAACATTATACAAAGACGGGCTGGCATCTTTTAACTGACTAAGAGCATTTTGATCGTTTGAATTCTTGCTGAGTGTTGCTAATGCGGCATTTGCAGTGGCTATTTTGTTTGCTTTGTTTATATCGTACGCCATATTCGCACCTGCAACAACTACTACGGCTACCAAAGAAGAGAGAATTATATTTTTATATTTTTTTAAAAACTTCTCCGTAACCACCGCTTTTTCAAAAAACTTCTCTTCCGAGTTTAACTCATCTCTAACCATATCAATGTTATCTTTTAAGCTCAAAAACACTCCTTTGACTGCTAAAAGTTCCTATAGAACCTAATTTTCAAATAATATCGCATATTTTGTTAAAGTTTCATCAAAGAGATAGACAATTTCTGTTACAATCTAAGAAATATTTATATTTGAGGATTTTATATGCAGATTGATGATGCACTTTTAGCAAGACTTGAGAAGTTATCATTTTTAAAAATAGCAGACGACAAAAGGGAAGAGATAGTTAACCAACTCTCTGAAATAGTTACATTCGTTGACAATCTATCAGAGTTAAATACCGATGGCGTAGATGACAAATTTGCCATGAGCAATGATGCAACATACATAAGAGAGGATATAGCGTTTTGCGATACTAACATCAACGACACTATTCTAAAAAATGCGCCAAAAAGTCAAGATCACTTTTTTATAGTACCAAAAATCATTGAGTAGTATTTACTCTGTTTGACAACTAATCGATAATAAGATATGATTAACAAAAGTCAAAAAATTAAACCAACACAAGCAAGAGGAGATAGATTATGAGTATGGATGAAGACAAAAAGCCTATAGATATCAAAAAACTTTTAAAGAGCGTTTTACACTTTAACTCTTCCGACTTACACTTAGTTCCGGGCAGTGAACCGCAAATAAGAATCGACAAGAGCCTAAAACCGCTAAATTTGCCTATACTTAGCGCTAAAGAGATTGAAGAGATGGCATATGCCCTCATAGAGGACAAGCAAAAAAAGATTTTTGAAGAAAATGATGAACTTGACTTCTCATTTGAGCTGGACAATGTGGGGCGTTTTCGTGCAAACTACTATAAAACTATAGGTGGTATTGCGTGTGCATTTCGTATGATTCCTATAGAAATTCCGCCACTTGAAAAATTTAACAATAACCCTATTTTTAAAGAGCTTGTAAAAAGAGAAAAAGGGCTCATTCTTGTTACCGGACCAACAGGTAGCGGTAAATCAACTACTCTTGCTTCTATGTTGCATGAAATCAATATCACGCAAAGTAAACATATTATTACCATAGAAGACCCTGTTGAGTTTATGCATACAAATATAAAGTCTCTATTTTCGCAAAGAGAGGTAGGTGCAAACACAAGAACATTCGCAACTGCACTTAAATATGCGCTAAGACAAGATCCGGATGCTATACTTATAGGGGAGATGAGAGATAAAGAGACTATAGCAGCAGCACTTACTGCCGCGGAGACGGGACACATCGTTTTTGCAACACTTCACACAAACTCTGCACCTTCAACTATAAACCGTATCATAGATGTTTTTGACTCGGGAGAACAGGCTCAAGTTAGAGCACAGCTTGCATCATCTCTTATTGCTATCATATCCCAATCTCTTATGCCAAGACTTGGAGGGGGCATTGTGGCAACACAAGAGGTACTTATATCAAATCCGGCTATACAAAACCTAATAAGAGAAGATAAAGTACATCAGATTTATTCTCAAATGCAGCTTAATCAGAATGAAACAAATATGACGACTCAAACGGATCAGTTATTAACACTGCTTCGTAAAAAAGTTATCTCAAAAGAGACTGCAATTACAAGCTCAAATAGACCTGAAGAGCTTATGAAAATTATTGCCAATCTCTAGTTAAGTATTCTTTATAGCTTGCTACCGTAATGCAAAATGAATAATATATATAATGTGTAGGTAGTTATGCTATTTTTATCCGCTCTTTTTTTCATCTTTGCAATTTTAAGTGCAAAATACAAAGAGAAAAAGCCAAAAAGGCTTTTTCTTGATGCTGCACTTTTTTTCATCTTCGGTGCACTTGGCATTATCTATTTTATTGCTAACTACTTTACCGGAAACGGCATAAACGAAACCGTTTTGGCAGCTCTTAATCTAGGCTTGGAAAATGCCGGCTTTGAAGAGTATATCTACCTTATTATAGCTTCGCTATTTGCCTTTGTAGCGGTTTTTATTGCGGCATTTTTTTACTATCACCACCTAAATAGTATAAAAGTAGCAAAACCGCAAAAAATAAAAGCTTTTTTGCATAACGGTTTTTTAGTTTTGGCATTTTTATCTCATCCGGCTCTTTTAGATTTTAAAAATCTTTATCAAATCGTTACTCTTGAAAAAGCGGATGACTTTTATCTATATTACAAAACTCCTGATTTGCCAAATCTGATTTCAAATAAAAAAAATATGGTTTTTATATACGCAGAGAGCCTTGAGAGAACATATTTCGACACCAAAATCTTTGAAAACCTGATGCCAAATCTAAACGGTATCATCAAAGATACAAATGCAATTGAATTTACAAATATCGTCGAAGCATCCGGTGCGAACTATACTATTGCAGGAATGGTATCTACACAATGTGCCATTCCTCTTTATACAACTTCGGGTGGAAATTCTATGGAGGAGATAGATAAATTTTACCCAAAAGCTATCTGTATGGGCGATATTTTAAAAAAAGAGGGTTATTATCTTAGCTTTTTTCAAGGAAGCAGCCTAAAGTTTTCAGGCATCGGCAACTTTTACAAAACACATAGTTTTGACACCATTATGGGTAAAGAGGAGTTACAAAGAAAGCTAAAAAATAGAAAATACCTAAATGGCTGGGGTCTTTATGATGACTCTTTGCTTGATATAGCTTATGATGAGTTCCTAAGTTTATCAAACTCTAAAGAGCCTTTCGCACTCTTCTTACACACCATAGATACACATCATCCAAAGGGACATCTATCAAGCAGATGCAAAAAACAGCCCTATCAAGACGGCTTAAATGAGATTTTAAACTGTGCTAAATGCTCAGATATGCTTATCTCTGATTTTATAAAAAAAATCAAAGAGTCTAAATTTGCGAACAACACTATTATAGTTATCACATCTGATCATTTAGCTATGAGAAATACTGCTTCGAGTTATTTGGAAAAATCTAAAAATAGAAGAAACCTTTTTGTAGTACTAGATCCAAACACTACGGAGCATAAAAGCATAGACAAGATTGGCTCTGCTTTTGATATAGCTCCTACGGCGCTATCATTTCTTGGCATAAAACTAGATCTCGGACTCGGTAGAAATTTAACGGAACAAGAGTCCATTTACAACCTATTTGAAAATTTTGACAAAAAGCTAAACCAATGGAGAGAAGATATACTAACTTTTTGGCAATTTCCAAAAATTCCCGACAACATCTCCATAAACCCAAAAAAAATGACACTTAATTTTGGAGAAACAACATATAAACTACCTGTTTTGCTTAAAATAGAAAATAAACAAGTTCAGCCATATTTTGAATACAACAATGCTTGGAAACTTTATCAACAACTTCAAAATTTTCAAGACGGCGAAAAATTTTTATGGGTGGACAAATGTAATATTATGAATAATGTCTTTGAGAGCAATCAAACGGCAAAATATTGCATTGCAGAAGGTAGTTTCGGGGTAAATTACAAAGTCAATGATATAAATAATATTACAGAGTACAAGATAGATGCTTTTGATAAAAATACAAGCACCGCCTACTTGGACATTAGAACTTTAAAAAATAATATTGAAGTGCTTAAAAACAATGGAGTGAAGTACAAAGCTACGCTCAAAGATACGATTGTGTTTAAAAAAGAGGGTTATCCTAGCTTTCTTAAAAATATAGAGGGTTTATCTTTTCCTCAGGAAGTCGGCAGATGGAGCGATGCGTGGCTTTCTAAAAACATTATTTTTACATTTCAAGAAAATCTTGCCAAAAAATTCAAACTTGAAATTACTCTTCAAGGGCATAAAGAGCTAAAGGAAACCAAAGTTCAAGTAAAAGTAGGAGATGTATTAAAAGAGTTTAGCGTAAACACAAAAGAGCCGCAAAAAATTACTATTGAATTTGATAATGTCGCAGATGCAAATATGATTGAGATAATCCCTCCACACTATATTGAACCAAACGAAGATTCAGAGGATGGAGATTATAGAAAACTATCTTTATTGTTCATAAGTATGAAAATTACGCCTCTTTTCTAAACTTTATCATTTTAAATCTCTCACCCAAAAAATTAGGCATAATCAAGATTTTTACTTTTTCAAGTTCTTGCTTATAAGCCTTCTCACCCGCTTTTTCTCTTAATATTTCCAAGAGTTCAAGGATGCCCATCTCGACAAGAGCTACCATTTGAGCCTTTAGCTCTACAAACCTTATACCTGATTGTTCATAAGCATCTTTTACATGTGCAAATGTAACATCATAGGTTATATCCGATTTTGCAAAAAGTTCATCTCTTTTTATCATCTCATCGAAAAAAGGAAAAACCTCATGTTTTGTATATATTCTAAGCGAAAAATCGGGTCGAGCTTGCATCTCTCCGTAGTCAAAACTTATAAACTCAAATTTTTTACAAGACTGAGCCATACTTAAAGCAAACTCTTCATACCCGATGGCTATCTCGCCTCTGTCTTTATGGTATTTTCTTGCCGTCTCATCTACCCAAGCATCATCTACATCAAAAATAACTTCACTGCCCTCAACTCTTGCACTCTTTCCTTTATAGTATAACTCACAAGCAAATGCGTCAAATATCTCATTAGCAATAAAAAAAGCATTTTCACACCTAAGTTCGCTTAAAGAGCTATAGTGGTTTAGTTTTATGACATCGCCGAAACTCTCTTTAAAATAATTGCTTTGAAACTCTCTTAAATTTTCAAATCGCTCAACTATGGCAAATTGCAGCGTCTTTAAAAGTTCAGGACGCAAAGTATATATAAATTCTATAATATCCGCCAAAAAATACCCGTGATGTGCGCCTATCTCACAAACAACACCGTTTTGTGCCAAAAAACCCTCATCTACCAAAGAGATTATATGCTTTGCAACACTTCCGCCAAAAAATTTACTTGTACTAACGGCTGTGTAAAAATCACCATCTTTACCTATATTTTTATAAGTTGCATAATAGCCTTTATCGCCGTATAGCCACTCACTCATATATTTGCTAAATTTCATTTACATACATCTCATATAGCGTCAATAGTTCCAACTCTTTGTCAATCTCGTAAATCTCTATATCCATCTTTTGCACTTCTAGCGAGTTTTGCATCATCTCTACATCATACTCTGTTTTATATCCTGCTTCATAAAGCGTCTTAGTCTCATCCAAGAGTGTTGCGTAAAGATCCTTATTTTCTACACTTAAGAGTTTTTTCTTTTCAAAATTTTCTATATTTTGCATAACTTGCTCAAAAATAGCCTTAAGTTCTCTTTTTTTATCCGCTTCAACTATTTTTGATTCTAAATATTCAACCCTTGAAGTCTCTATATCATCAAGCGCATTTATATTTAGTGGCATTGAAGCCTTAAATCCGTAGGTTGCATAATCTGTTTTTTTATCTCCGGCAAGAGTACCGCCAAAATTAAGATTCTCCGTTTCATCCCAATTGTATCCGGCATAAATGCTTAGTTTTGGAAGATACTGTGTAATTGTAGTATTTTTAGAGTACCTTGCTTTCTCGCTAAAACTTTTTGACTGTTTATAAACAATATTGTTTTTTAAAAATTCATCTTCGTCAATAAGTTTTAAATGCGGCAAAGTTACACTTTTGTGGTCCGCATCGCTAATAGCTCTTAGTTTTGATACTAGTTTCTCTTTGTTTGCTTCAATATCATAAAGAGCTTGTATGACAATATTTCTATCTATAATAGCACTATTTAAAAAGCCTGAGTCAAGCTGCCCGTTTAGATAAGCCTCTTTTTTTTGAGCCAAATCTATCTCTGCATTTTTTATCATATAGTTTTGCTTTTGCGCTCTTATGTCACTTTGTTTTATCTGCATCAAAAGAGAGATAGCATCTTTTATAACCTTTCTCTTTGCAACATCTACAGAGTACTTTGAATAAATTCTATTTGCTTCTGCATACTTTATGCCGTAATAAATCCCACCGCTTTGAAAAATAGGCTGGTCAATGGATATAGATGTTTTTTTTGTTATACTCTGGGCATTATATGCTTCGCTTATACCGTAAGAGTAGTTAAGCATTACAGGCGAGATCCAAGAGTCTCTCAAAACATCGCTGCTAGAGTCAACCTTTTGTTCTTCCAGCAAAAAATACTCTTGCTTGTTTTTCGATATATACTCATCAAGATTACTATCTTGTGCGAAAATATTAACACTAGAGAGAATTAAGGGCGCGATTAAGAGCTTTAAAGCCTTCATCAATCTCCTCTTTCGTAATTGTAAGAGCAGGTAAAAGTCTAAGAGTATCGCGCCCTGCTTTTAGCACTATCACACCCTCTTCTCTTGCTCTTTGGATAACTTTTGTCAAAGTATCGCCGTCTTTTACTCTGAGTCCGCACATCATACCGATACCGACTTTTGAAGTAAAAACACCTCTATGTGCATTGTAAAATTTTTCTAATTCACTCTCAAAATAGCTTATACCATCAGACAATGTTCCATCTGCATTCATCTCGCTTAGTATATCCATCACTTCACACGCCGCCGTAGTGCTTAAGAAATTTCCTCCAAAGGTTGAGCCATGATCGCCTGCGCTAAAAATCTCTTTAAGCCTTGTCATTACAACACCGATAGGAACTCCACCGCCTAGACCTTTTGCCAAAGTAACAATATCAGGTTCTATATCATAGTAGTTTGAAGCTAAAAACTTACCCGTTCTATAGACTCCCGTTTGTACCTCATCTATGATAAGCAAAATATTTTTCTCTTTTAAAACTTTTGCAAGATTTACTACCGCTTCTTTGTCAAGGGGCTGAACACCGCCCTCTCCCTGAACAAGTTCTATCATAACCGCACAAGTATGATCATCAAGCAAACTCTCTACATGATTTATATCGTCGGCATAAACAAAACCATCAGGATAAGGACCGAAATAGTGATGCATCTTCTCTTGTCCGGTTGCTTTTACGGTAGTAATTGTTCTGCCGTGAAATGAGTGCTGCAGTGTTATAACTTTATATCTCTTTAGTTCACCGTCTTTTTCACCGAACTTTCTTGCTATCTTGATAGCTCCCTCATTCGCTTCTGCCCCGCTGTTACCAAAAAAGCATTTCATATCATATCCGCTTGCTTCTACTATTTTTTGCGCAGCTTTTGCTTGCGGCGCTATATAGTAAAGGTTTGAGGTATGTGTTATTTTTTGTATTTGACTGTAAATAGCATCATTTACTCTTTTATTTGCATGACCCACACTGCAAACTGCTATACCGGAAGCAAAATCTATATATCTTTTGCCGTCCGTATCATAAAGTTTTGCGTTATCTCCGCTTACAAACTCAACATCTGCTCTTGCATAAGTCGGCAGTACATATTTTTTATCTAGTTCAACAGTATTACTCATCTATTTATCTCTACCTTATTTTCTTGAAATATTGCACTATTTCCGCTAAAAGAGCGCTTTGATGTCGTCAAATTATTGACACCTTTTGTCCCGCTGTATATCAAAACACAATCTTTGCGCAAATCGTCGTTATGTTTAACTCTTAGTCTCACACTTCCAGATTTTGAACTTACAACAACCTCTTCATCTTCCCCGTACCCTAAAGAGCTATGCAGATAAACGCTCTCTTGTCGCTCAAACTGCGAGTTTAAGCTCTTTAAACTCTTAGAGCTTATAAGAAACATCCCTTCACTCTCGTTTGTATCCAAATCAAGCTCATCTAAAAACACAAACTCTTTATTTTCGGTATCAAATCCGTCTTGATATGGGATATTTTCTCGTCCCTTAACATAAAGCGTACCGTCATTTGCCTCTTGCGCAAAGCTTTTAAAATGCTCTATATAAAAACTCTCATCTTCTATAGCTATACCGAACTCTCGACATAAATATGCACTTAACTCATATTCGCCAATCCCGACATCGCTATCTTTTTGCTTTGGCATAAAAGAGATGCCGTTATGTCCATACGATGTACGAACATCATTTTTATATAAAAAACTCTTAGCAGGTATAACAAGATGCGCCGCTTCGCTTGTTTCATTCTCGTGAAGCCCAAAGTAAACCACATTTTTAACCTTTGAGAGCGATTCTCTTACTCTTAGCGTATCGGGCATTTGAGAGAGTGGATTTGAGCCTTGTATAACTACTGTTTTAAATTTAGAAAAGTCCGTATCTACTTTTGACACTCGTGGCGCTTTGGTATTAAACGGCGATATGATGTTTGCTCTTGATGAGCCAAGATAGCTAACACCGCATCCCTCTTTTCCAAAGAGTCCAAGCATAACCGCAAAAGCATCGATTGCTCTTAGCACCTCTGCTCCGTCTCTATACTTCTGAACACCGACACCGCATACAATGGCAACTTTTTTATCTTTAACAAGATGGAGCAAATCCCCTATCTGCCCAAGAGAAACATCTATCTTATCAAGAGTTGCTTTAATGCGTATATTTTGAGTCAAAGAGTGAAAATCTTCATAATCGCTTGCATATGAGTCTAAAAACTCTTTATCATGCCCATGCTCTATATACAAAAACCTGCTAAGAAGCAGTGCAAGTTCCAAATCCGTATGAGGTTTTAGCTGTATATGAAGGTCGGCGCTCTTTGCAATTTGAGTTTTAACGGGGTCTATGACAATAATAGCCTTACCCTTTACAAGAGGCAAAATATGGCTTGAAGTTACATGAGGATTTCTTCCCCAAAATATAACTACATCAGACTTTGCCACTTCCGTTAAAGGCATATTTTTGTTGCTTCCTCTTCCCTCTTCTATGCCCGCTTCTCCTGCACCATCACACAAACTGCCATTTGCCAAAGTCGCACCCAAAGATGCAAAAAAATGCTCACTAACCTCTTGCATAAGAGCAAAATTACCGCTGCCTCTATACAACAATATCTCATTTGGCGCAGGCTCCCTTATCATACTCTTTAGCGCTTCAAGAGCCTCGTTCATAGATATCTCACTACCGTTTAATCTTGGCTTTTGTATGATTTGGTGTTTTTCATAGTGATTTAGATGAGGACATAAAAACCCTTGTGTATATCCCTCTTTAGAACCTTTTAATCTACCTTCTTCATAAATAATCTCACACGCATCATAGCAATCAAGAGGGCAAGCCGTTTTACTCATTTTTTCAATCCCTAAGTTCAATTTTTACAAGTTTTGAAAATAGTTTAGGCGACTTTATTATTATTTGCGCCATATACTTAGATATATTTTTACTATCTGCTATATGCAAAAACCTAGATACCTTGTAAGATGTCTTTTCACCGTCTATATAGACTGTTTTACTCTCTATCTTGTTAGTGTCTTCTTCATCTACATAAATAGTTAGTTTTGCTTTTGAAATATCTGCGACTTTAGCTAAAGGCGTTGCCATATTTACGACTTGCCCGCTCTTTACCAAAACTTCATAAAGAACAAAGCCTTCTGCAACTAAATTTTTATCTGCTATGCTTCTTTGAAGCTGTGCCGCTCTTAACTTAAGGTCAGACATCTGAGTTTTTAAGTTTTGCAGCTCTTTTCTTGTGTTTAAATAAAGATTTTCACTGCTTATGAGATCATAAAACTCTTTATCTTTCTCAACGCTAGATTTGATTTTAAGCGGTTCTATTTTTTTGTAGTTTTCTCTTTTTTTTACGAGTAAATCATCAAGATTTACCAAGATGGCTTCATTTATCTCAATGCTGTTCTCAAGATACATCAACTTCTCTTTAGTTGATTTTAACTCTTTTTCATCAATCTCCGAATCGATTTTAATGTATGGTTTAGATGAGAGTGTAGTTCCTACTAAACTCTCGTCTGCACTTGTGACGATGCCTAAAACATTTGAAGATATATCTCTAATCTCGTAAGGCTCCACTTTTGCATAATAAACTTTTGCATAAACGACATTAAACAATATCACAAGCATAAAAATAAACTTCATTCAACCATACCTTTTTATAGATGCCATATCGATAGTAATAGCAATTTTACCATTTCATTGCTAACATTCAAGCACAATTCATAATTATTTTGCTACTATTGAAAAATGAAATATGGGAGAAATATATGTCAATCTTAGACAATGTAGATGCAGCTACAAATTTGGCAAAAAACAATGAACTTCAGCTCTTGGTCTTTAGAGTAAGCAATTCTGAGGACTCTGCATATTATGCAATAAATGTTTTTAAAACAAGGGAAGTAGTTGAGTCAAAAAATCATTTTATCACTCAAATACCCTCAACCCATCCTATGTTAGAGGGAACAATAGTTCTAAGAGGTCTGCAAATCCCGATTTTAAATCTACCTCTATGGCTCGGTACGGCGCTCACAAAAGAGGAAATAAAACGATCAAACATACTTATTTGCGATTTTAACGGTGTCATACTCGGTCTTAGAATTATGTCTGCCTATAGAGTAATTAAGAAGAACTGGAACGATATGCATGCACCGGATAGCTATAGAACCAAAGAGAACAATGTCGTTATCAACGACACTAGACTCGAAGACGGTAGCTTGTGTCTTATTTTAGATTATGAAAAGCTCTTGGCAGATGTCATACCGCAAGCTATGGTAAATGTATTCGAATCTCCTGCAAATTTAAAAAACCTACAAATACCAAAAAAGCTTCTGCAAGGCTCTGTTCTTATTGCAGAAGACTCAAAGACGGCGCAAGGTCACCTAAAACAAATTTTTGACAACTCAAATATATCTATGAAACTCTTTGACAACGGTAAAAAACTTGTTGATTATGTACTCTCCCTAAAAGATGAAGCTTTCCAAATTCCTGCGATTGTTACAGATATAGAGATGCCTGAGATGTCAGGATTTACGGTAGTAAAACTTTTAAAAAGTAATCCGCTTACAAGAGATATACCCATTATAGTAAATAGCTCTATGACGGGGAGCAATAACAAAAGAGAGGCTGAATCTTTAGGTGCAGACGGATTTATAGACAAGACTAAAAGTCAAAACATCATACCGCTTATCGTAGATATAATGAATAAAAACAGCTAAATACGCTTCTTGCAATAAATATTATTGCAAGAATTATAATAAACACACTATTTAAATATAGAGATTAAAACACCCGCCGCCACTGCAGAACCGATAACACCCGCAACATTTGGACCCATTGCATGCATTAAGAGCATATTTGTACGGTCATACTCCATACCTACTTTGTTTGAAACGCGAGCAGCCATAGGAACGGCAGAAACACCCGCCGAGCCTATAAGAGGATTTATCTTGTTTTTAGAGAACATATTCATAATTTTTGCCATAATAACCCCGCCTGCAGTTCCTGCAGAAAACGCGACGATACCAAGAGCCAAAATAGCAAGCGTTTCAGCAACCAAGAACTGATCTGAGGCAAGTTTTGAACCAACCGCTAACCCTAAGAAGATAGTGATAGTGTTAATAAGCGCATTTTGCATAGTATCAGAGAGTCTATCAACAACGCCTGTCTCTTTTAAGAAGTTACCGAACATAAAAGCGCCTATTAGCGGTGTAGCATCCGGAAGAACCAAAATAGCAAGCACTAAAACCATTATAGGAAAAACCAACTTCTCCAAACGAGAGACATGTCTCATGGTACTCATTCTGATTCTTCTCTCCGCATCCGTTGTAAGTGCCTTCATAATCGGAGGCTGGATAACCGGAACAAGCGCCATATAAGAGTAAGACGCAACCGCAATAGCACCTAAAAGTTCAGGAGCAAGTTTTGTAGCTATAAATATGGATGTAGGTCCATCCGCCCCACCGATAATGGAGATAGCAGAAGCTTGTTTGAGCGTAAAGTCAAAAAACGGCGTATATTCCGCAAGCATAACAGCACCTACAAGTGTTCCAAAGATACCAAACTGTGCCGCACCGCCAAGAAGTGCAGTTTTAGGGTTTGAGAGAAGCGGTCCAAAGTCCGTCATCGCACCGACACCCATGAAAATAAGGATAGGAAAGAGCTGATTTGATAGACCCATATGGTAGATGATACCCAAAAATCCCTCAGGTCCTGCCATATTTGCAACAGGAATATTTGCCAAAAGTCCGCCAAAACCTATAGGTAAAAGCAGAAGTGGCTCAAAACCTTTTACGATAGCCAAATAGAAGATAACAAATGTCACAAGTATCATAATGATTCTGCCCCACGATTTATGAAAATCGCTCATAGGCTGCCCTTTGGCATTAACCTCATTTGGATCAGGATTTGCAAAGGCATAGATACCCGTTGACTTCATAAAGTCAACAACAAGAGTGCCTACATCCTTTGACTGGTATGTCTCGACATTTGCCGCTTCTCTATCGGAAGCCTGAACGCTCTGTGCATCAGAAGCAAAAAGAGCGCTGAAGCTAAAGAGCATCAGCAATGCCACAAATTTTATTAAAAATTTTCTCATACGCTTACCCTAACACTGCTACAATCTGACCTTCTACTACTTTGTCATTTGTAGCTACATGGATAGATTTTATAACACCGCCTTTTGGAGCTACAACATCTATTTCCATTTTCATAGATTCTAATATAAGGATAACATCACCCTCTTTTACGCTTTGACCCGGATTTGCAACAATTTTCCAAACACTTCCCGGAAGAAGTGCTTTTATATCCATTCCAGCTACTGCTGTTTGCACAGGAGCTGCCGACGGAGCAGATACTGCTGCACTCTCACCGTTTACTGCCGTCACTTGAATATCTACATTGCCTTCTGCAACTTGAACACTATATTTTTGACCATCTACTACAACTGTATAACTTCCGCTTCCCATATTTTTGCTCCCGCTCTCTTTATTATTTGTTTCTTCTTCTTTTTTCATATCAGATAGTTTACGAACCATCAACTCGCCCTCGCCTTTTAGAAAAGCGATTCCCTTGTCATGACAAGCTGCCGCTATAAAGATATTCTCTTCAGTTATCTCTATATTTTCTGCTTTTAGTCTGTTTATCCAGTTTGCTAAAGATTTAGTCTCATCTGCGTTTGCCAAATCCAGTGCTTTTTCGGTTGTCGGCGCAAGTCCAAGCTTCTCAGATGCAATTCTTACAACTTCAGGATCAGGCTCAACCGGAGTTTTTCCAAAATATCCCAAAACCATTCTACCATACCCTGGAGCTATTGCATTCCATGGACCTTGCATAACATTGTTAAGCGCTTGTTGAAAATAAAACTGTGAAACAGGTGTAACGGATGTTCCGTAACCGCCTTTTTTCACAACTTCCGTCATAGCAGCGATTACCTCAGGAAATTTATCCATAATACCGTTATCACGCATCATCTGAGTATTTGCAGTAAGTGCACCGCCCGGCATAGGTGAGAATGGAATAATAGGAGAGACCATAGTAGCTTCAGGAGGCATAAAATAGTCTGCTAGGCAAGATTGAAGCTCTTTTTCGTAAGTCAGAACTTTATCTATTTCCAACCCGCCAAGGTCATAGTTCATCCCTTTAGTTGCGTGAAGCATAGTGAGGATATCAGGCTGGCTAGTTCCGCCGCTCACAGGTGCAGCAGCCAAATCTATACCATCGACTCCTGCCTCAAGTGCAGCCATATAAGCAGCAACGGAAACACCCGCTGTCTCATGTGTATGAAGTCTAATATGTGTTCCCTCAGGCACTAAGCGTCTTGCCATCTGTATGGTTTCAAAAACTTTTTGAGGGTTTGAAGTTCCGGATGCATCTTTAAAACATATGCTATGGTATGGGATGCCGCTATCTAGTATTTCACGCAAAGTCTTCTCATAAAACTCTACTGTATGGGCACCGTAGCATCCCGGAGGCAAATCCATCATTGTCACAACCACTTCGTGCTTAAGTCCATGATGCACGATTCTCTCAGCAGAGTATTTAAGGTTTTCAACATCATTAAGTGCATCAAAATTTCTAATCGTTGTAGCACCATGTTTTTTAAACATCTTTGCATGCAAATCAATTAGCTCTTTAGAACCAGTGTCAAGCATAACAGTGTTTACACCGCGAGAGAGTGTTTGAAGATTTGCATCAGGTCCTACGATTTTACGAAATTGATCCATCATCTCAAATGCATCTTCTCTTAAGTAGAAGTATAAAGACTGAAATCTCGCCCCGCCGCCAAACTCAAAGTGCTTGATTCCTGCTACTTTCGCAGCTTCAACAGCCGGAAAAAAATCTTTCATCAACACACGACCGCCAAAGACAGACTGGAACCCGTCTCTAAAAGTTGTGTCCATTATATCAATAAATTTTTTAGACATTATCTGCTTCCTAACCTTCTCTATGGTATTTAATTGCTGCCGTAATTGCCGCAACTATTTTTTTATCATCTCTTTGATTGTTACTCGCCGATGCATTTATTTTAGCATTTACATCAGGTCTTGCTTCGGGAAAATATTTACTTAAAATA
>JAUPKZ010000055.1 GCA_030837195.1 Campylobacterota bacterium | reverse complement strand
ACATCAAACTGGTTAAACATCTCTTCATCGCTTCCCTCTTCAAGAGTTGCTAAAAGCCCAAAACCTGCATTATTTACAAGAACATCTATCTTGCCTTCGTTTTTTATAATCTTTGCAACCGCATCTTTTATGCTTTGCGTCTTTGTGACATCTATGTAGATATGTTTTAGACTACCGCTTCCCTCTGAAACCGTTGCATCTCTTGAACCTGCATAAACCGTATAACCATTAGACGCTAAAAACTTAGCACTAAGCTCCCCCATACCTGATGTTGCGCCCGTGATGAGAACGACTTTTGACATTTTTGCCTCCTAAAATTAATTGTGTAAAGTATATGATAAAAGCTATATCAAATCAAGAGGTTTTTAACAAAAAAAAGAATTTTATTTTAGCAGCAGAGGGATTTTACCAACAAACCAACACCAAAAAACAGACACAAAGCTGTCTATGCAGAATATTATAACTTTCTGATAATAGAATCAATTTGAATTTTAATTTCAGGTAGTTTGTCTTTTGCAACATTCCAAACAATCTCTTCATCAATTTCAAAATACCAATGAATAAGTTTATCTCTCATTTTTGCCATCAAAGACCACGGCAATTCGTTAAATTTATCCGTAATCTCTTCGGGAATCTGCTTAGTAGCTTCTCCAATAACTTCTATTTCTCTTATACATGCACTTACGGTTTTGTCATCTTGTACAAAATCTTCATAGCTCATACCATCTATAAAAGAGTTTATTTTTTCGATTCTTTTAGAGATATCTTCTAAAAAAAGTATATAGTTTCGTTTCATATAGCTATAGCATCTTTTAATATTTGATCTTTTATGTGTGGGTTTAGCTTTCTTTTTGGTACTAAATCAACAGCTTTATGCAAAAAGTTGCTTAAATACTCTTCTAGTTCTATAAAAGTCAATAAATCGGGTGTTTTTTTAAAATCAACTAACAGATCTACATCGCTGTTAATAGATTGTTCGTCCCTTGCGTATGAGCCAAACAGATAGAGTGAGTCAATGTTGTATCTATCTTTAAACTCCAAATAATGTTCTTTGAGATGTTTTAGGATATTTGTTTTGTTAAGTTGTTCTGACATAGCAACACCCTATTTTAATTTCTTTATAAAAATTATATCTAAAAAATTTTAACTATTTTAACTAAGACACAATGTTGTCCGTATAACTATATACAATTCACAATCCTCCAGTAACATTTATTGTTGTAGAGTAACATTTGTTCTTGTAAATGACAATTAAGTTCTATAGTCCGCATTTATCTTAACATACTCATGACCCAAGTCACAGCCGTAAGCTTTAAAACTCCCCTCGCCTATTCCAAGATCGCAAGAGATGGTGAACTTTTGATGCTGCATAACAATGGCACACTTTTTTTCCATCTCAGCGTCAAATAGTATCTCTCCTCTATCATAAACGCAAAGGTTATCAAACGAAACTTTTAACTTCTCTTCATAAGCTTCAACTCCGCTTGCACCTATGGTCGAGGCTATTCTTCCCCAGTTTGGATCTTCTCCAAAGAGTGCGGTTTTAACTAAAAGTGAGTCTGAAAGTGCTTTTGCGGCTATCTCAGCTTCTCTATCATCTTTTGCACCCGTGATTTTATAGGTAACCAACTTTGTAGCACCCTCACCGTCACGCACCATCTCCAGTGCTAAAAAGTGCATAACTTTAAAAAGAGCCTCTTTAAATGCCTCTCTCTCATATACTCCGCTTCTACCGTTTGCCAAAACCAAAACGGTATCGTTAGTAGATGTGTCGCCGTCCACGCTTATAGCATTAAATGTAGTTTTAACCACCTCATCAAGCACTTCTTGCATCTCACTTTTATCGACTTTTGCATCTGTCGTTATAAAACAGAGCATAGTTGCCATGGCAGGGTCTATCATACCCGCACCTTTGGCGATAGCTCCTATATTAAAACTGCTCCCATCATTTAGCACTACTTTAAAAGCTATCTCTTTTGCAAAACTATCGGTTGTCATTATAGCTTTTGCGGCAGAGCTTGAATCTTTTTTAGTTAAATCAAAGAGTTTCATACCTTCAATGATTTTTTGCTTAGGAAGTCTAACGCCTATAACACCCGTTGAACTCATGATTGGGTTTTTTGCTTCCTGTGGGCAGTTAGAGAGTACCTCTTTTATATCTTCAACTCCTGCTATTCCCGTCATAGCATTTGCATTTTTAGAGTTTATAACTATAAAATTGGGCTTCACATCACCCATACTTCTAAAATGCTTTATCGGAGCAGCCGCCATCTTATTTGTCGTAAAAACTGCCGCAACTTCACATTGACTCACACTGTATATAAACGCCATATCAAGCGCACCCTCTTTTTTAAGCCCCGCATGTACGCCTGAAGCAAAAAAACCGTCACTTAAACAAACACCGCCTTGCGAATAAACTATATTATGCAAACTTTAACTCCTTAGGTTTATCTCTTTTTCTTAAAAGATCTTTTGTAGCTTGAATGTCTTTTTGTGTGCCGATAACTAAAAGCTTACACTCACTAGTAATGAGCACATCACCCTTTGGCATAGCCATAAATTTGCCCTCTTTTTTGGTTATGCCCACAACTGATGTGTTTGTAATGTCCCGTATATGTGTTTCCCTTAATTTTTTAAGGACTGCCCAGCTATATTTTGGGACTTCTATCTCTTCCATATTAAGAGGGTTATCGCTCTTATATAAAAACTCTTCAAGCAAGTTTTCCATATCCGGGCGAGCCGCCATAGCACTTACTCTTTGAGCCGTTAACTTTGTAGGAGAAACAACGGTGTCTGCACCTAACTTTTTAAGTTTGTCAACATCGCTTACGCTCTCCGCTGAAGAAATTATGTAGTATGGTTTTGGTAGTTCATGCTCTTTTTCAAATAACCTAACAGACGCTATAAGCGCTATATTGTCAGATATAGAATCAGATAGCGTAATTAGTCCTTTTGCCGATGATAGATGAGCTTTAAGCATAGTTAGTTCCGCATGAGGTTCTGCTTGCAAATATGTTTGATAGTTATACTTTTTTGCCCATTCATGGATCTCTTCTCTTGGATCGACAACCACAAATGGAATATGGTTTTTTCTTAACTCTTTTGTCACTTCCAGTGCATAGTCGTTATGGTAGCACACGACAAAATGTTTTTTAAGCCTTGCTATACTATACAGCATTCTTCGCTCCTTAAGTATTCTATTTAACTCGCCTTTTTTTATAACATCTACGACTATACCAAGTGCCAACGAAAAAACGGTAAAACCCAATATAATCAGAGTTATTGTGAAAATTTGCCCTGTCGCTGAAAAATCTTTTTCATTTAATGAGCCGAAGCCGACGGTTGTAAATGTGTATCCGGATTGAAAAATAGCATCCATTATAGAGTAATTTTCAATATAAATATATCCTAGCGTACCTATAAGCATAAGCATTTGAACTAAAATAAGCGGTGTTCTAAAAGGTAAAAGTTGAGAGTATAACTCGCTATTTAGAGTTATGTGGGGTTTGGGAGAGGACTCCCAGTGTAGAAAAACTCGAATCTTCTCTAAGAGATTCAATGTAGTTTCCTAATGCCTCTTAAGAGTTTTTCTTAAGTGTTCTTAGCTCTTTTGCAGAGATTTTAACTTTTTGAGTAGTACCATCATCTAAAGTGATACGAACTGTTCTAAGATTTAGTAAAAAACGACGCTTTGTTTTGTTTTTAGCATGAGAAACATTGTTCCCACTCATTGGGCCTCTGCCGCTTATAGCACATTTTCTTGCCATATCAGATTCCTTATATTAAGTTTTAAAGTTGCGAATTATAGCAAGCCCAAACAAAACTTCTGCTTAAGATTGATTTTAAAAATATACTAAAAAATAATTTTATTTCTCTTTTATCAACTTATAGATAGAATTTACAAAAAAAGTGAAAATATGATAACAAAAGCAACGGTTGATGCCTTTATAGAAAAAATTCCGCCTACTCCAAAAATTTTACAAGAGTGCCTTTTGCTTTTAAATGCAGGCGAGCTAGTAAAAGCCGCTAAAGTTGCAGAGGGTGATTTGGCGCTTAAGAGCTATCTTAAAAATATAGTAAACAAACCAATTTACGGATTTAAAAATGAGGTAAGCGATATATCTCAAATCTTTGGTATATTTGGCGTTTCCCTCTCGCAGCAAACTGTATATAACTATATGATTTCACTATTAAATCCCGACAAGTGGGAACTGTTTAAATTAAATAAAAAACTATTTTATGAACTTCAAGCAACTCTTTCAAAAAAGTGGGAGATGGTTTTAAGACATCTAAAAATTGACGATAAAGAAGTCTATTCGGCAATTTCGCTTCTTCCTTCTAGTATTATAGTAACTGAAGCCATTTTTTGCCAAAAGAAAAAAGATGTCATACTTCTTCGCTCTGCTAAAGCACTTGATTATAACACTATTTTAAAAAGATTGTGTGAGGTAGATATTTTTGATATATGCGAAGAGATTGCAAAAAAATGGCAGATGAGTCCTAAAACAATCTCTATCGTACAAGCATCTTCTGGCATAAAGCCTTTAGAAGACGAGGAACTAAACACTCTTGGGAAGTGGATGCACCTTCTACTTTTTTACGAACTCTCACAACCGCAGTTTGTAGAGAGCGGTCTGAATGATTTTATAGATTTTCAAATAGAGTATGTAGGTGATATTTACAACGATTTTGCTTCTTTAATGGAGATTCAATGAAGCCCGTATTAAAAAATGGCATTGCCGTATTTTCCCCTCAGGGTTTCTTAGATGGAAACAATACAAACTCTTTTTTAAGCATAGAAGATGTAGAAGCAACAGCTGCTCTTAAAGCGGAAATGATTTTAGTTTCGCTTAAAAAAGTTATTTTTTTCAACCGTAACGGTCTTGATACTTTTATAAAACTATTTTTAAATATCCGCAAAAAAAACCAAGTAACCGTAGGATTTTGTGATTACGATAAAAAAAAGTATGATGCAATTAAAAATTTTTATCAAGACAATATCCATTTTTCGCTATTTCAATCACTTGAAATTGCATACCTCTTTACATCAAGTTTTAAAAATAAAGGTAGCAATGTTCTTATCTACAACAACGATAAATCAGAACGCTCTGCCATGGCAATCGAACTTCACGACAACGGACACAACCCTGTCATAGCGCAAACACTGGATGAATTCAATCAAAAAAAAGTAAAACGAGAAACCTATGAATACATCATTGAAAATAGCTTCTTAGGACAAATGGGGCAAAAAATTGCAACCCGTGTTACGGGAAATGCCATCATTTACACTATCTCATCATTTTTAGATAACGAAATTAGCGATAAGTTCAACATGGATTATCATAATAACTCTCTTAATGTCGGATTTAGGCTTTTTATTTTTGATGCTTATAAAGTTATCAGTATGAATATTCATGCGTTAAATTTCTTCTCCAAGCTCTCAAGCGCAGCAGCGGAATACAATGCTACAATCTGTTTTGTCGGTATGAAATTTGACAAAACGCCGGAGAGCTTTAAAAATACACTAGAAGATGCAGGGGTGCTTTTTTACAATCAGATGGATGATATATTGCAAAATAAAGAGCTCTTAAGTGAACTAGGAGCCAGCAGCGCATCCAATATAAAACATAAAAGAGCCCTCAATAAAGAGACTATACTAGAACTTCCAAAATTTATTGATGCAACCGTTGCCACACTAGAGATGATGACTAATGCAAAAGCTATAAAAGAACATGCAGAGGTAAGCACTATAACTATAAAAGATAAAAAAGACAAAATTGCCAGCTCTATAGGCTACTACGGTGCGCTTGATGGGATGGTTATACTTGTTTTTCCAAAAAATATAGCAAAAAAAGCATGCGAACTTCTCATAGGAGAATCAACCGAAGATATAGAGATGATACTAGATACGCTTGCAGAGCTTGTAAATATCGTAGGCGGAAAAATAAAAACACTCCTTGCTGATGAGAATATAAGCGTAAATATCACTCTTCCGCGAACTTATCAAGATGTTGATAGTCTTATGGAGGTAGTCGGAGATAGAAAAGGTGTTCAAGTTGACCTGCTTTTTAATGATGATAAATTTTTATTTTTCTTAACAAGATAAAAGAAAATTTATAATACCATTGCGTCACTATTTTTAAAGGATTTTTGATGCTTGTTGCTCCAAGTGTTTTATCTGCCGATTTTGGAAATCTGCAAAGAGATGTTGAAGATATCTGCAATGCAGGATGTGACTTAGTTCATGTCGATGTTATGGATGGGCATTTTGTACCAAATCTAACAATCGGACCGGTTGTGGTTTCTGCAATTGCCGCGTGTGCTACAAAGCCATTAGATATACATCTTATGGTTGAAAATAACACATTCTTTGTTGATCTTTTTGCTCCGCTAAAACCTGAGTACATCTCTTTTCACATTGAAGAGGAAAAACATCCTCATAGACTTATCCAAAAAATCCGCTCGCTTGGTATTAAACCGGCAATCGTACTAAATCCACATACACCACCGGAAGCAATAGAGTACATATTAAGAGATTTAGATATGGTTTTGCTCATGAGCGTAAACCCGGGATTTGGCGGGCAAAGCTTCATAGAGAGTGTTATACCAAAAGCAAAAAAGCTAGACGAGATGAGAAAAAGGCTCAATCCTGCTTGTCTTATAGAGGTTGACGGCGGCGTTAGTGACAAAAATATCCATCTGCTTAAAGATGCAGGTGTTGATATTGTTGTTGCCGGAAGCTATGTATTTTCTCATGCAGACAAAGCCCAAGCCATCAAGAGTTTACAAATCTAATGCGCTGTAAAATTTGCGGAATAACAACATATGAAGATGCTATGATGGCAATAAAAGCCGGTGCAGACGCACTCGGTTTTGTCTTTTATGAAGCCTCTCCGCGCTATATATCTCCAAAAGATGCAAGAGCCATCATAAAAAGACTTCCCCCATTTGTAGAAAAAGTTGCCCTCTTTGTAAATGCAGATGCACAAATCATAAACTCTTATTGCCAAGAAGCAGGCGCTACACTTGCTCAAATCCATTTTGAAGCTCCTCAAAAACTTTATGAGCAGATTTTTGTACCGCATATAAAAGTAATCCGCGCAAAAGAGGCTAAAGATATAGAACAGTATAGCGATGAGTATAGACTTGTAGATGCCTACTGCGACTCTTACGGCGGAAGCGGTAAAAGACTAAATTTAGAGTGGTTTGAGGGAGTTGACTGCTCCAAAATCATCTTGGCAGGCGGTCTTGATGCAAGCAATGTAGCATCCGTCAAAAAATATGGATTTTACGGAGTTGATGTTAGTAGCGGAGTAGAACTCTCTTACGGCAAAAAAGATGCTTCTAAAGTTATAGAATTTATCAAAAATGCAAAGTTTTAAGTTATAAAATGTTTGGCAATGACTTCATTTTAGATGCAAAAACTATTCATAAACTCTCAAGCGTCGGAGTAGCTTCAAACAGCCTCAAACAAAAACTCGGCACTGACTTGGACTTCTATCTTGAACTTTGGCGCTCTCAAGGCTTAGAAATAGTAAAAAACGGTGACTATTTTTACTTCTCTACAAAATTTACCTCAATAGAAGATAGTGTATTTTGCATTGTTGATATTGAGACAAACGGCTCAAAAATAGAAAAACATCAAATCATAGAAATAGCAGCTCTTAAGATAAAAAATATGCAAATAATCGATAGATTTGAATCTTTAGTTTATTGCAAAGAGATAAATGAGCACATTACGCAAATAACCGGAATTACTGCGGAAGATACAAAAAATGCGCCAAACCTAAAAAAAGTAATGTATGATTTTAAAGCTTTTCTAGGAGATGCCGTATTTGTTGCACACGATGTGAAATTTGACTATAAGTTTATATCGCAAAGTATGCAAAAAATAGGGCTTGAGCCTCTTTTAAACAGAAGTTTATGTACGCTTTCTTTAGCAGAGAGAACGGTAGAATCCTATAGATACGCTCTATCATATCTCAATAAATTTTTTTCGCTGCATCCGGATGCCAGACACCATAGAGCAATGTGCGATGTTTTAACAACATATGAGCTTTTTAAGCTATCTTTATCAAATATAGATAATAGCGTGAAAAGTACTGAGGATTTAATAGCATTTTCAAAAGAAGCAAAAAGAGTAAAAAGACCAAAATTTGATCCTTTTATACTAGAGAGCAAAGAGGAAACTTTGCCAAAAGAGTAGTTATTCGCTATAAGCTCCAACACCTACAAGTTTTTTATATCTAGCTTCCATTCTCTCTTCATTACCCATAGCACGAAGCTTTGATAGTTCTGCCAAAAAGTAGTCACCTATTGCAGCAGCAGCTCTCTCTTTATCTCTATGTGCGCCTATTAGCGGCTCTGCTATAATATCGTCTATGAGTCCTAGCTCTTTTAAATCACTGCTAGTAATTTTCATAGCATTTGTTGCTGCTTCAGCTTTTGCGGGATCATTCCATAAAATTGCAGAACACCCCTCAGGTGAGATAACGCTAAAAATAGAGTATCGCATCATAGCAAGCTTATCGGCAACACCTATAGCCAACGCTCCTCCGCTTCCGCCCTCACCTATAACAATAGATATTGTTTGTGTATTTATTTGTGCAAGCTCTAAAAGATTTCTTGCAATTGCTTCACTTTGATTTCTCTCTTCAGCACCAATCCCCGGATATGCACCCGGAGTGTCTATAAGCATTAAAACAGGGATATTAAACTTCTCCGCAAGTTTTGCAGCTCTGAGCGCTTTTCTGTAGCCCTCAGGATGAGGCATTCCGAAGTTTCTTTTTATCTTATTTTTCGTGCCGCGGCCTTTTTGCTCACCGATGACTACAACTTTTTCTTCACCGATATATCCAAGATAACACAATATGGCAGCATCATCACGAAAATGTCTATCTCCGTGAATCTCATATTTATCTCTCATGAGCAAGTTGATATAATCAAGTGCATAAGGTCTATCGATATGACGCGCCAATTGGAGCTGTTGAAATGGAGTAAGATTGTTAAATATTTTAGAAACTTCTCTATCAAGTGCTTCTTGAAGAGTAGCAACCGCTCCTTCATCATGGCGAACTTGAGCCGAGATAATATCCTCTTGAATTACTTTGATTTTTTGTTCAAAATCTAAATATGTAGCCAATTCAAATCCTTATATTTAGATTTTTTTGAAAATTAAAACGCCGTTTGTACCGCCAAAACCAAAAGAGTTGCTCATAACATACTTTAGATCTGCTTTTCTGGCAATATTTGGCACAACATCTAAATCACAATTTTCATCAGGAGTCTCATGGTTGATTGTCGGAGGAATAATTCCATCACGCATAGCCATTAGACATACTACCGCTTCAATACCTCCTGCTGCACCAAGACAGTGACCAATTTGACCTTTTATAGAGCTCATCGGAGGGCAGTTCTCTTTGCCGCCAAGCAGTTCTTTAACTGCTGCCGTCTCATTTTTGTCGTTAATAGGCGTACTTGTTCCGTGCGCATTTACATAGTCAAGCTTAGGTTTGCCCGCCATACTATACGCAGCTTTCATAGCTCTTGCAGGACCATCAAGGCTAGGAGTAGTTATATGATTAGCATCACCGCTCTCGCCAAATCCTACAATCTCGCCATAAATCTTAGCACCTCTTGCAACCGCATCTTCATACACTTCAAGTATAAGAGCGGCAGCACCCTCACCCATAACAAAACCGTCACGGTCTGCATCAAAAGGGCGAGATGCTTTTTTTGGTTCTTCGTTTCTTGTAGATAATGCTTTCATCGAAGCAAATCCGCCTACACCGGCACCGGTGATAGCGCACTCGGCTGAAACAACCAACATCTTATCCGCTCCGCCGCAAACAATAGTCTTAACCGCCTCGCTAATAGCATGAGTTCCTGCAGCACACGCCGTAACGCTTGAGAGGTTTGGACCTTTTGTCCCATGTTCGATAGATATAAATCCGCCAAGCATATTCACAAGAGCAGAAGGTATAAAAAATGGACTTATCTTTTTTGGTCCCTTTGTTTCGATTATGATAGAGTTTTTCTCAATTGCAGGAAGTCCTCCGATACCAGAGCCGGCACTTATACCGAATCTATCCATATCCGTATCTTCCGGAATTGCAGCATCAAGCATAGCTTCTTGCGCAGCTTTGAGTCCAAGATGGATAAATCTGTCTGCTTTTTTTACCTCTTTTGCTTCCATAACGGTTGAAGGGTCAAAATTTTTAACTTCGCCTGCTATCTGTACGCTGTAATTTTCTGGATCAAAAAGAGTAATTCTATCTATTCCGCATTCACCGTCGCAAATAGCTTTAAAAGAACTCTCTTTGTCATTTCCAACTGCATTTATCATGCCTAAACCAGTAACTACAACTCTTCTCATAAAAATCTCCGTAAAAATATAAAATACTCTTTATAAATATAAATACAATATTTAAATCAATAAAAATTATTAACTACTGAGTCTCCTCAGTAGAATAATAGACTATTTGCTCTCTATGTAGTTTACTACATCTTTAACTGTTCTGATTTTTTCTGCTTCATCGTCAGGAATTTCAATATCGAATTTTTCTTCAAGTGCCATTACTAACTCAACTTGTTTTATGTGTAAAATCTTGAAATTGTAGCATATTTAACTTAAATAAACTATCAATAAACCTTAAGAAAACTTAACCTTGTTTTTTAAAAAGCACAATTGCTCTCTTTGCCGCTTCCTTATGTACAACTATGGGTTTTGGGTAGTTTGGGATTATACTGTTTAAAAGATATGTTTCATCATGGAGAAGTTTCGGTGCGATATGCGTTAGCTCCGGAAGCCATTTTTTAATGTAATGTGCCTCTTTGTCAAACTTTTTACTTTGCAGATATGGATTAAAAACCCTAAAATATGGCTGTGGGTCAACTCCCGTTCCTGCACTCCATTGCCAAGAAAGCACATTACTTGCCATGTCAAAATCTAGCAGATGAGAAGCAAAAAATCGTTCTCCCCACTGCCATGGCAAAAGCAAGTCTTTGGTAAAAGAAGAGGCGACTACCATTCGTACTCGGTTGTGCATCCTCCCAGTTTGCAGCAGTTCACACACTCCCGCATCGACTATAGGAATACCTGTTCTTGCCTCGCAAAAGGCTCTAAACTTCTCACTATCTTCTATACCGTTAAAGTTATATTTGTAGTTTTGCGTCTCTAACGGCGGGATATGAAAAAGCAGGTAAGCGTAAAAATCTCTAAAGATAAGTTGTCTGATAAATGGTTCTGCATCTGCGCCTTTAAGAGAAAAAATAGCTCTTAAAACTGCTCTGATAGAGAGCGTTCCAAAGCGCAAATCAACACTTAAGTCTGAAGTCGCATCAGAGGACAAATAGTCTCGCATCTGCTGATACGCATCTATTCTTTTTAAAAAACTCTCCAACTTTAGATGTGCATTTACTATCTCGATATTTTGCTCTACAAACCCTAGATTTTCAAGCGTTAATGCAACTATTTCGCTTTTTTTTTCTATACCCTTATACTCTGTTTGTACCAAAATATGCTCTGCGATTTTTGCCGTATCTATATTTTTATGAGCAAGTATGGCTCTGGCTTTTTTATAAAACGGTGTAAAAACAAGGTAAGGTTCGCCGTTTTCTTTGAGTACCTCTTTTGGTTTAAAGATGTAGGTGTCGTTTAGGTAACGAAAATGCAGCATGTGAGAGATTTTAGTGTCTCGCTCTTTTGCGTAAGCGTCATAATCTCCCGATGCCACAACCTCATCAAAACCCTTAAACTGCGCAAAAATCTCTTCTGGTTTGCCGTAAAAAATCTTAAGATTCAGCCCCATTTTTTGTAAATCGGATTTGAGTTTTACTACATGATAAAAGATAAAACTCACTCTTTTGTCGTTTTTGGGTAGCTTTTTTAGGATATTTTCATCAAAGATAAAGATAGGCAAAACCTCTCCGCCAAACGATAAAAGCGGGTTATCCTCTACTCTTAAATCTCTTCTAAACCAGAGGATGCGTTTCATTTGGAACTAAGCAGACTTGAGCGAAGAGCCAGCTCTTTTGGGTATGGTTCTAAAAATGTCTGCCCTAAAAGATAGGTGGTTTTATGTTTTTTGGCATAGAGTTTGATGGTGCTTAGCGGGACGATAAGAGGGAGTATCTTTTTTGCGTACTCCTCAATCTGCTCATGCAGCACCTCTTTTTCCTCAGAACTAAGCTCATTTTTGAAAAAACCGCTCATATGCTCTAGTACATTTCTGTTTCTTTTGATGGAGCTTTTTTTGGCAATGGCTACTTTAAAGTTATACTCATAATTTGCAAAAAGTGCCTCAAAAGTGAGGTTTTCATGATTTCCTACGATGTTTCCAAGCACTCTGTATAGCTTCTCATCTTTTGCTTGAAGCAGAAATTTGTTTTTTGTATGAAAATCTACAAGTGCCTTCATGTCGGGCTTACTCTCTTTTAGCTTTTCAATAGTATCATAGGCAAATAGCTGCATGATAAAATTTTCTCTAAGCCAATCATCTTGAAGTCTTCCCTCCTCTTCCATCGGCAGAAGCGGGAACTTCTCTTTGCAGATTGCTACAAACATACCGTCGGCTTTTGAGTCGGCAAAACCGTTTTCTAAGTAAGCTTTGGCACTTCCCATACCGCAACTGGGAGATTTGGATTTGAAAATAATGCCGCTTAGATTTGTACCTGCGATTTTGTGAAGCTCTTGATATGATTTATCTTGAAGCTCTTTTGTCAGATTTGCACCGTTTTTGTTGGAGATGATGTTGTAACCATCTTCCATATTTACCAAACGGATGGAGGGGCGAGGCGTACCAAAAGCTAGTGCTTCAGGGCAAAAAGGGATGAAAGAGGCGTACTTTCCAAGCTCATCGGTCACAAACCTGTCATGTTTATGTCCGCCGTCAAAGCGGACTTTCTCGCCTAGCAAACATGCCGATACTGCTATGTTCATTTGATGTTACACGCAAATGTGAGCAAAGCCCATATTTACGGCAGGGACACTTTTGTCCCTGCAACCCCCTAAAGCTACCCACTGAAGTGGGAGATTTAATTTAGTTACATACATTTTCCACCCCACCTTACGCCATATTCATGCCGCCGTTTACTTTAAGAGTTGTACCCGTGATGTAGCTTGAGTGGTCTGAGAGTAAAAACGCCGTTGCCTCTGCTACTTCGGCAGGATTTCCAAAACGCCCCATCGGGATTTTTGAAGTAAAACTCTCTTTTATCTCATCACTTAAAACATCCGTCATCTCTGTTGCGATAAACCCCGGGGTGATAGTGTTGTAACGGATACCGCTCGTTGCCGCTTCGAGTGCAAAACTCTTTGTCATGGCGATTACGCCGCCCTTGCTTGCAGAGTAGTTTGTCTGACCCGCATTGCCAGTTTCGCCCACGATAGAAGCGATATTTACGACTGAGCCGAATTTCTTCTTTCTCATCACTTTCATTGCTTCACGGCAACCCACAAAACATGAGAGTAAGTTTGCATTTATAACAGACATAAAATCTTCACTCTTCATTCTTAGGGCTAGTTTATCGTTTGTAATACCTGCATTATTTACAAGGTAGCTTAACTCTCCATCACAATCAACGATAGTCTTTATCGCATCCACAAAAGCATCTTCGTTGCTTACATCAAAACCGATAACCGCCGCACTTCCGCCTAATGCCTCAATAGCATCTTTTATGGCATCCGCCTCCGCCGCACCGCTTCTGTAATTAATCCAAACTTTAAGTCCGTATGTTGCCAAAACTTTTGCTATCTCTGCACCGATACCGCGACTTGAACCCGTTACTAAAACATTTTTTCCGCTAAATTTCATACTACTTCTCCTTGATTTCACTAATTAATAACGATGACGGAAGTAATTCCGCCATCTACGCTAGCCGCTATGGCACTAAAGCTAGCCACTTAAAGTGGCAGACAAATTTTATAACCTAAACTACATGAACGATTCTGCAACCGAAGGGTCAAAGCTTTAGCTTTGGGGTACCCACGGTGAAGCCTAAGTGAATGAGTTTAAGATATAAAATGCACACTCAAAACTTATACTAAACTATGATCCATCTCTTGCGGGATTTCAAGTCCCATAAGTTTTAAAACAGTCGGAGCAATGTTGTTAAGGGCGCCGTTTTCAACTTTTGTTACACCATCAGCCTCAACAAAACACCAAACTTTACCTACGGTATGATTTGTCAGAACATTACCCGCGTCATCTCTCATCTCTTCGCAGTTTCCGTGGTCTGATGTGATAACTACC
>JAUPKZ010000116.1 GCA_030837195.1 Campylobacterota bacterium | reverse complement strand
TTGTCATTTATTTCCTCTAAATTTTTCCATAGTAGCACTTGAACTTGAACTTATACCGCTTCTTTTTAGAACATTTAAAAATGTTAGCCAAAGTATCTTTATATCGAGCAAAAAAGATTGATTGTCCACATACCATACATCTAATTTAAACTTTTGCTCCCAGCTTATGGCATTTCTACCGTTTACCTGCGCCCAACCCGTAATACCAGGTTTAGCGTCGTGTCTTCTTTTTTGTTCGTCATTATACAGCGGAAGATACTCTATGAGAAGCGGTCTAGGACCAACAAAGCTCATTTCGCCTTTTAGTACATTAAAAAGTTGCGGAAGCTCATCTAAACTGACACTTCTTATAAACTTTCCAACTCCTACCAGCCTTTGCTCATCTGCAAGTAATTCACCGTTGATGTCTTTTTCGTTTGTCATAGTTCTAAACTTATATATACTAAATATTTTTTCTTTATATCCCGGTCTTTTTTGCCTAAAAAGTATCGGTCGCCCCATCTTCCACCATATAAGCAAACCGACTATGATATAAATAGGTAAAAAAAGTATAATCAAAAACAGTGCTAAAATTTTATCAAATAGTGATTTAAGCATTATGATTTTTTACCTCATCCCCTAAAAGTTTATCCAATTTATCTGCCAAAACTTCAATAGAATAATTTTCTTGTGCATATTTTCTTATCTTTTCGCCTATACTATTTCTTTCTTCCACAGATAAAGAGTAAATTTCTAAAATTGTTTTTTCTAATTGTTCTGCATCATCAGGCATTATACTATACCCTGCATTTGCATCTTTGATTGGATTGTTTTTAGCTTTTGCAGAAAATATAATTACTCTACCGCTAGCCATATAATCATAAAGTTTATTAGAACTAATACCGTAATTAAATACCGGGCTATCTTTTAAATTAAAATATAATACATCACTATCTTGCAAAATATTTGTTACCTCATTTTTTGGTACAGAGTTTTCTATGCTTACATTTTGCAGGTTATTTTCTTTCACAAAATTTTTAAGTTTTTCTTTTTGAACACCATCACCTACTATTCTGAAATAGATATCTTTTTTATCTTGCAGTTTTTTTGCGGCATCTAAAAGTATTTGAAGATTGTTTGCAACCCCAATTGCCCCAGTGTAGCTTACTATAAACTTCTCATTTCTCTCTTTTGGAGTATATTTTATATTTGACAAATCAACTCCGTTTGATATCCATATAAATTTTTCTCTCTCTACAAATTGCCCTATATAATCATAAGCATAAGGAAGATTGGAGATAATTTTGTCTGCTTTTTTGTACAGGTATCTCTCAAGCAATCCAAGAAGCAATATAAACGGATGCCATTTTGATATACCCATATCTATGAGTGTTTGGGGCCAAAGGTCTCTTACTTCCATAATAAATGGTGTTTTGTATCTGCAAGATAATCTATAAGCAGCCCAAACAGCAAAAAGATGAACGGATGAACCTATTATAATATCCGGTTTTGCAAGATTTAACTCAGGCATAATTTTAAGAACTTTAAATGTGTAACTCAACATATTTTTTACTCTGCCGATGCCGTTTCCAAAATAGGCAGGTGTTTTTATCCAAATAAAATCTATACCGTCTATATTTTCTACCAGATAATCTTTCTCTGGGTATTCCCTCATCTCTTGATATTTTGAGTAGTGAAAACTGGATGCTACTATAGTAACCTTATGACCACTTTTTGTAAGCTCTTTTGCAAAATCATAGTGCCTAGTACCGCCGCTCATATCGGGGATTAGGGCATGATGATTAAATATCCAGATATTCAATTAAAACTCCAGTAAACGTATCATTAATTTCAATCCTTGTCAGGAATTAAATTTGGCATCAAATATGAAGCAAATGTAGTGTTAAATCTGATTCTTATTGCACCTTTTGGAGTATCAGATTCTATATATTCTCTTTCAATTAGAGTTTTAATTATTGCCGTAGCTGTCCTATCACTCTTTTTAATTATATTTTTAACCTCTCCACGAGCTATTTCTCCTTTAAGCAATAACTCCTTTAGTATTATTGCTGAAGATTCCGGAAACGGTTCTATGCCTAACAAACCACTATTAGCCAAAAGAATGAATTTGTCTATTTTATTTGCTAAAGAATTCAATTGTAAGTTTTCGTTCATAAACTTAATTTGGTCTAATGAAGTATCTAACATAAACTTCAAATAGTATTTCAATCCTCTCAATGACAAAGGACCTTTTCCATCTGTCGAACCCTGTTGCTGCATATCTGCAAATCCTAAATGCTTTCTATAGCCTTCATTATCTCTTGCTAATCCTCTTGAAATATTCCAAAGACCATATCCTTCAATTTTAACATTCACAAATGCGGTATCTAAAAATAGTCTGGACACTCTTCCATTGCCATCTATAAACGGATGTATCCAAGCTAACCTATGATGTGAAGATAATATATACAATAGCTTCTTTGCCTTTGTGGAAAGATTGTATATTGATTTATACTGATTTTCAAATTCATTGAACATCGAATCAAGCCGTGTATATTCCGGTGCTATATGCTTGCTTATATAGACATCATAATCTCTAAGTGTGCCAGGTGTCATTTTTACAATAGAATCTTTATGTTTAATATCTAAAAAAGGCTCCATCCCATTTTTAGTATAAAAATTATTATGAATTGAGAGCACAAAATCTTTTGTAAAAATATTATCAACATCAGTAGCCATAAGTTCTAACTCTTTTTGAGTATTTATATAGGCTATTGATAAAAATTGAAGATTTCTTCGTCTATTATCATTAGAAAAATCTTTTTTCATAGCTTTTTCAATATCTAGAGGATGAGTGCCTTCAGATTCTATTAAATTAGAATAATAACTATTTGTTGTTCTTAATAAATCTTTTATGCTATTTAGCACTATTTTATTATGACTGCCGCCAAGAGCAGCACTTTTTATACATACCTCTTCTGCTAGCCAAAGCAATTCCTCATCAATATTGCTTTTCATATCTGTCGGTAAAATTGGTGTAAAATACATTTATTCCCCCATCTTGAAGAAATTATAGCATAAGTTGCGGATTATTTTGCGGATTAAAAATATCCAAAAACCCATATAATGCTTACTTTTAGAATCAATTTACTTGAATTTATCTCTTTTAATTGCTGATTATTTTGCGGATATATAATGCCCTTAAAATTTCAAACAACTGACAACAACTCTTTTATGATTTTTTCACTTGCTTTTCCATCACCGTATAGGTTTAGTGA
>JAUPKZ010000115.1 GCA_030837195.1 Campylobacterota bacterium | reverse complement strand
TCTTAAATATATTCTCAAAGGGATAAATCAGTACTGGCCAAAAAAATCCACAGGAGTTTTATATACGCTAGACGATATCCAAAATGGCACGGATGCCGGTGTTATATGTAAAAACTGCCATGATATACTTGTTCCGCACAATAATTGGCGAACACAGATGTCAGGAGGAGGTTATGCTTGTGTAGAGTGTCATGTTGCTATCCCGCACGGCTCACCGGTATCTAGGCTTATAGGCTATAAAACTTGGCCAGCACCGTATAATTACGGAGGAAATATGTTAAAGATGCTAGGATGGAAAAAAAATGGTATTTATAACCCGCTAGATGCAGGAACCAAACAAAATGCATGGACATCGACTCCTACAACTTGTGTTAACGGTATGGGAAGCGCATGCCACGGCACTAGTGCAGGCGGGTATGATGCAAATGTTATGCCTTAAGAGGATATGATGAAGAAAATTTTACTTCTTTTGCTTTTGGCGGTCTTTGGTATGGCATCATCAAATGTGAATGATGACAAACGCATAAAGGATGCACTGCTAAAGTATAACTACGGCATTATCAAGATGACAAAAAGCGGAGATACGAAGCTTTTAAAAGATATGCTTCCGCAAGAGCTCTATTTTAAAGTGATGGTTTGGGCGGACTCTTGGAAGTTTAGCAACCTTGCGATGGTTGCACAGATAAACGACCTGAGGTTTTCTCCCATTGCTTACAACGAGAACAATGCAACAATCAGAACTTTGGAAAATTGGACTTACGCTTATGCCGATTTGGTAAAGAGAGACTATGCACTTGAACCTACAACAATTTTTTATAAAGTAAAATATACTCTAAAAAAACATCACGGAGAGTGGATGATAGTTGCCATCGAAAATCTTCAAGAAGAGACTTTTACAAAGCCAAAAGAAAAAGAGCCTCTAAAACAGAAAAAAGAGAAGCCTAAAGAGACTAGACCCTGAGTCAAGTTGCAATTTATTAACTATTGAGTAGCAACTCTGTGTTAAACTAATTTTTTTATTATCCTCAAGGAATAAGTATGAGTTATATGAGTAAGGTCTGGTCGTTTTTAATTTCTATGAAATTAATGGTAGTTTTGATTTTAATATTCGGCGGGGCAAGTGCCGTTGGAACATTTATAGAGAATGATTACGGGGTTAATACCTCATGGGCGGTCGTTTATGCCAGCAGGTGGTTTGAAGTGGTTCAGATACTGCTTGCGTTAAGCATTTTTGGTAATATTATCCGTTACAGGATGTACCAAAAAAAGAAGCTACCGCTTTTTATATTTCATACAGGTTTTATAGTCATACTTCTTGGTGCAGGCATAACCCGCTATTTTGGCTATGAAGGAATGATGAATATCCGCGAAGGAACAACGGAACATCGTATGCTCTCTTCAGACGCATTTTTGCAGATAGAGGCAAAAAAGGGAGATAAAGAGTTCATAAAGCATGAAGTAGTATATGTGTCTGAGCTTGGCGGCAGAAGCTTTAGCGAGTCTTTAGACATTGAGGGAAAAAAGCTTAGTGTTACATATAAAGACTTTATAGGCAAAGCCATAAAAACCGTAGTAGAAGATCCAAACGGAAAGCCTATAGCAGGGCTTGTTATCATGACTCCGCAAGGACCCGAGAGATACTCCATAAGCAGCGGAGAGTCTTTTGATGTAGGGCCGCTTGCCGTCTTTTTTGATAAAAATGTACAGATAAATAAACCTGCGATTTACCTCATAAGCGGAGATAGAGGCGTAACATTTGTTTCAAATATCGATGTTGGCTGGACGAAAATGACCGACCAATCACAAGGGGTTTATCAGGCAGGAGTCGAATACCCTTTTGATGCGGGACAGCTCTATAATGTCGGAGGCGTTCAGCTTGTCTCAAAAGAGGTATATAGCAAAGGAGCGGTAAAAGTAGTCGATGCAAAAGAGTATGCAAAAACCGCAAAACAACAGCTTAAGATGGATGAAGAGCCGCTCTCCGCGCTTGTCGTGGATGTAGAGTATGACGGCAAGCATAAAGAGGCTTTTTTACTAGGAAAGGGTAAACGCTATCAAGGATTTACCGAGGTGCTTACTTTTGATGATATGGAGCTTACTCTTGAGTGGGGAGCAAAGATTTTAGAGCTTCCTTTTGCGTTAAAGCTAAATGATTTTGTTATGTTAAAGTACCCTGGGTCTATGAGTCCGTCTTCTTATGAGAGCTATATAACTCTGCTTGATGAAAAAAACGGCTTTAAGATGGATTATAAAATATTTATGAATAATGTTCTTGACTACGGAGGATTTTTGTTTTTCCAATCATCTTACGACAAAGATGAAAAAGGAACGGTTCTCTCGGTTAATCACGACCCTGGAAAATGGCCGACATATCTTGGCTATTTGATGCTTGCTATAGGAATGGTTTTAAATGTTTTAAATCCAAATAGCTACTTTGGAAAGCTAGCTCGCATGAAGTACGAATACAAGGCTTCTTCGTGGGTTATTGCTATGCTTTTTGCGCTATCTTTACTTGGCAATACGCCTCTTGCGGCATCTTCTATGGATGTAGATAACATTAAAAAGATAGACAAAGCTCATGCCGAACACTTTGGAACTCTGCTTGTACAGAGTCGTGATGGGAGGATGAAACCTCTTGATACTCTGACTATGGAGTATTTAAACAAGATAACGGGTAAAAATAGCCTCTTTGGGCTTGACCATAATCAGATAATACTTGGTATGGCAACAAATCCAGATGCATGGAAGAGGGTAGATATGATAAAAGTATCTCATCCAAAACTCTCAACATTGCTTGGTTTGCCTGATGGGCAAAAAACTTTTGCCTATGAGAGAGCGTTTAATTCGTCGGGAGAGTATATACTCGGCGCACATGCGGAAGAGGCGTTAAGAAAGCGCCCTGCGGAGAGGGGCACTTACGAAAAAGAGCTTATCAAGCTAGATGAGAGAGTAAATGTTGCTTATATGGTCTATTCGGGTCGTTTTATGAGCGTTTTTCCTCTAAAGGGAGATGATAGTAAAAAATGGTACTATCCTGAGGAGGCTCTGCAGAGTTTCCCGCCGCAACAGTACGATGAGGTGTTGAACCTATTGAGAAATAACTCAATGGGGCTTACAAAAGCTATGCAAAGCGGTGATTGGAGCGATGCCAACAAAGCTATAGACGATATAAAAGAGTATCAGCGCAAAGTAAATCCGGATTTGATAGCTAACAACTCAGTCATAAAAGCGGAGCTGCTTTACAATAAACTAAAGCTATTTGAACGACTATACCCTATCTAT
>JAUPKZ010000114.1 GCA_030837195.1 Campylobacterota bacterium | reverse complement strand
GCTCAAGGTTATGAGTGCTTGGATGCGGCAATAAACGGTTCATTAACACATGCTAAACTTGCGCTAAATTATAAGGGTGCTGATTTTTCACTCACACCGGATGATTTGATAGATGAAATAAGTAAATTATAGGAAATAGAATGAAAGATACACTAAAAATCGGAAAATATGAGCTAAATAGTCGTTTAATTGTCGGAAGCGGAAAATACAAAGATTTTCTAACTACAAAAGAGGCGACACTCGCCAGCGGAAGCGAACTTATCACGGTTGCGGTTCGACGGTTAAATATAACAGACCCGGATAAAGAAAATCTTAGAGATACATTTGCAGGCACAAATGTGAAATTTTTGCCAAACTCTGCAGGATGTACTACGGCGGAGGAGGCGATAACCACTTTTAGGCTTACCCGTGAAGCTACCGGAATTGATCTAATCAAACTTGAAGTTATCGGAGATACCCAAAAAACTCTCTATCCAGATGTGCTTGAGACTATAAAAGCTTGTGAGATTTTGGCTCGAGACGGATTTACTATTATGGCATACACTTCGGATGATCCGATTATGGCAAAAAGACTTGAAGATGCTGGAGCACATGCGATAATGCCTTTAGCAGCTCCTATTGGAAGCGGGCTTGGAATCCAAAATCCGTACAACATAGTTTTTATCCGTGAAGCAGTGAGCGTTCCAGTAATAGTCGATGCAGGTATAGGATGCGCAAGCGATGCCGCTTATGCTATGGAGCTTGGAGCAGATGGAGTTTTGACAAATACCGCTATTGCCGGAGCACAAAATCCTATTTTAATGGCTGAAGCAATGAAGCACGCTGTTATCGCAGGGCGTATGAGCTATTTATCGGGAAGAATTGCAAAACGCCCATACGCTACCGCTTCTTCGCCTGTAAACGGAATGATACAGTTTTGATTTAAGCTTCTATATTTTTTGAGAGATGGGTAAGCAGCAGAAGTTGCCCCATCCCCTCAAAAAACTTTCTTGCTCCGTTATTTTCTGCTTTTATAGATTTATCTAAAGCAGTTAAAAAAACAAGTTGAGATTCATTCGATGCTTTCATATATGTGTCTATAATGTACTCAAATGAGAGTGTTTTAACTTCTTTGTTTATCTCAAAATCAATCTCAGATAGTATGTTAATGCCATTTTGGTGTAAAAGTTCTTTACATTTTTGTGCCACTATATTCATCTGATAGCCTCTTTGTCCAATTCACCGCTTTTTAGTTTTGCAAGGTACTCATCTAGTTGTTTTTTTACATCTTTACTAAGTATAAAAAGCCCAAAGAGGTTGGGAATAGCCATTATTAAAAATAACATAAAGCTAAAATCAACCAGTATGTCCGTACTAACAACAGTACTAACCATTGTTATGGATAGGAATATTATTTTAAATATAAAAGAGTATTTAGAACCGAAAATATAAACCCAAGCTCTCTCTCCATAGTAAAACCAAGAAATCATTGTTGAAAATGCAAATAAAAATATGCTTATCAATAAAACAATAGGAAACCATTCAAGAACTGTTCCGTAGGCAACTGCCGTAAGAGCAGCTCCTTGTTTAGTCTCAATGAGAGCCGTATAAGCACCGTCATGTGCATAGACCCCCGTAATAACTATTACAAGAGCAGTGAATGTACATATAACAACAGTATCTATAAATGGCTCATAAAGAGCTACCAAACCTTGTCTAACAGGGTATTTTGTTTTAACAGGAGAGTGGGCAACCGGAGATGAGCCGATACCGGCTTCATTTGAAAATACAGCTCTTTGGAACCCTTGAACAATAGCTCCCATGGCACCGCCGTATATGGCATTATTGGAGAATGCTTCATTGAAAATAATTATAAAGGCGTCATCTATTTTGTCAAAATGATAGCATAGTATCCAAATAGAAGCACTTATATAAATCAGAGCCATTATAGGAACAAGAAATTCTGTAATTTTTGCTATTCTTACGACACCGCCTATGATGATAGAACTTACCAACATACTAATAATAAACCCAAAAACTATAGGGTAATGTTGAAAAAATGTAATCTCTTTAGATACGGCACTTAATGCCTGAGATACTTGAAAAGCATTGCCTCCGCCGATTGCTCCGCCAATCATAAAAACTGCAAAAATAAGAGCTAAAATTTTCCCGAGCTTGACATAGCCTTTTTGTGCTAAACCTTTTGAGAGGTACTCCATAGCTCCGCCCATAACGGTACCGTCTTTTAAAAACTCTCTATATTGCAGCGAGAGAGTTACTTCGGTAAATTTTAAGCTCATTCCCAAAAAGCCGGCAATTATCATCCAAAAAGTAGCCCCCGGACCGCCTATTGAGACTGCGATTGCGACTCCTGCGATATTTCCAAGACCCACGGTTGCGCTTAAGGCAGTCGTTAATGCTCCAAAAGGAGGAATTAAACCGACATCCTCTGCGGTTGTATATCTGCCTCTAATGATATTAAAAGAGTGCCTAAACATTCTTAAATTTATAAATTTTGTTAAGAGTGTAAAATAGACTCCCGCAATAACTATTAATGATACTAGAAAAGGAAGTTTGACCCCTTCAACAGCGCCAAACAATATATCAAAAAATAAAATTGTTTCTAAAAAAGAGTTGATATTGCTAAAAAACTCACTCAAAAATACCCCTTAAAAGTGTTTTAAATGTATTGTAACAAAGTAAACTTAATCTCATTTTGTATCTATATAAAAAACTTTTTAAATAATGCCTCTTGCGCTATTGACTTTTTAAAAGTTATTGACTATAATTTCGCCTCATTAATCAGCTAAGCACTGTGTTAATGTTGCAGGTCGGGGTGTAGCTCAGTATGGTTAGAGTATCTGGTTTGGGACCAGAGGGCCGAAGGTTCGAGTCCTTTCACCCCGACCACTTTATTTTTTATGTTGATATAAATAGATGGTGAGATTAGCTCAGCTGGTTAGAGCACTAGTTTGTGGCACTGGGGGTCGCGAGTTCGAATCTCGTATCTCACCCCATAACATTTAAAAATAGTAAATAATAAAATTTTAATAATAAATATTGTGGCGTCCGTGGCTCAATTGGATAGAGTTTCGGACTTCGGATCCGACGGTTATAGGTTCGAATCCTATCGGGCGCACCATTTTTTTTATGAAATGTATGCGTCCATAGCTCAGCTGGATAGAGCACACGCCTTCTAAGCGTGCGGTCACTACATGCGGATGTGGTGAAATGGCAGACACGCTAGACTTAGGATCTAGTGCCGTAAGGTGTGGAGGTTCAAGTCCTCTCATCCGCACCATCAAATATTCATTTAAATGCTAAAGCACTTTTTCTATAAAATCCATATCTATATATTTGTCTATATGCTCTGCAAACTCTTTTATTGCTCTTTCTTTATACTCTTTAAAATTGTAACCGATATAGTTTTTATCTATTTTATGAAATAGCTTACGGCGAAACTCATCACTCTCAAAGATACCGTGCACAAAAGTAGCGTAGAGGTTTTTCTTCTTTATTTCTCTTTTTTTTGTGACACCGTTATGTATCTCATACCCGTCTATCATTGAGCCAAAAAGATAGTAACACCCTTTTTTTACAATCTTCTCTTTTTCAAAAACCACTTCGCCCTTTATCCGCCCAAAACCAAGAACCTCTTTAAATTCTGACTCTACTGCATCAGGGTCTAAAATACGCTCAAACATCATCTCATAGCCGCCGCAGATAGCCACTATTTTTTGTTTTTTTGAGGTTAAAATTTTCTCAAATCCTCTCTCTCGAAGCCATGTCAAATCATCAGCCACTCTTTTGCTCCCAGGCAAAATAATCAAATCGCACGCAGAGGCTTCTGTTGCGTTTGAGATAAAAGAGAGCTCTACCTCTTTGTCCGCAACAAGAGGTTCAAAGTCCGTAAAGTTGCTGATATGCGGAAGTTTTATAACGCCGACTTTGATTTTGGCT